>NZ_JBLZRT010000011.1:0-4276 GCF_048564745.1 Microcystis sp. | reverse complement strand
TAGACCTCTTGCAAAAGTCTTAAGTCGATCCTTGTACAGCAACATTTTTGAAGATTATCAACTACTAATAAATAATTAACTGAAAGTCCCTCCCATTATTGTTTCTATCGTTTGTTTTCGGATTTATGCAAGAGGTCTACTACTCCGTCAGGCTTCTGGTGTGAGGAAACAGTGAACTGAAAACTCAAATCCGATCCCTAATAGCTGTCTCCCGTCTCCCGTCTCCTGTCTCCTGTCTCGACTAGGAAATTAATTTTGCACGACTACTTATCTTCTGTGGAATCTTTCATCTGCCATATAATCATTTACAAGCCGAGGTTGTCATTGAACAGTAGGTGTGATACAATAGGATGGAAGTTTGGGAAGGTATTGGGAACAAGGCGGGTTTCAGACACGTTATCGCACTGCTGTGACTTTAGCCGCCCAGTTTTATAGGGGGAAGGCTAAAATCTTATTTACTCCCTAACCCTCTAAACAGTAACCACGATTTTTAGAAAAAATTCTTGAATTTTTTTTCCTAGAAAGCTTTTGAGTTACTAAAAAGCCCATATATTCAAATAAAAATAAACATAGAAACCTTAGAGGATTTAAGTCATGTTCAAAAATATTATTCAGAAGACTTTTAAATACCTGAGATACAAAATAGTCAAAAATAATGATCCTGTTTTTCACTTTCACTCAAATGCTTATTTAAGGCATAATGCAAGACGACTTGAACATTTGGCCAGCCTTAACATACCTGTAAGAGGTATGTCAGTACTTGAAGTGGGAGCAGGGATAGGTGATCACTCTCATTACTATCTAGACAGAGAGTGCCAAATTACGATAACAGAAACAAGACAAGATAATCTTGATTATCTTGTCTTGCGTTACCCCGGAGTTAATATCTTGAGATTAGATTTGGATTCTCCTCAGCCAATTGAAAATAGTCCATTTGATGTAGTTCATTGCTATGGATTACTCTACCATTTGAAAAATCCTGATGTGGCCTTGGATTTTCTCAGTCAATCTTGTCAAAAAATTCTTTTTTTAGAAACTTGTGTTTCTTTTGGTGATAGTGAACAGATAAACCCTGTTAAAGAAATACAAGCTAACCCTACTCAGGCTTTTTCTGGTGTGGGATGTCGTCCAACACGACGATGGATATTTTCTCGTTTACAAAATCATTTTGATTATGTTTACATCCCTAGAACACAACCTAATCATGAGGAATTTCCTCTAGACTGGAATCATCCAGAAAAACATCAAGGTTTGAGTCGTTCTATATTTATTGCTTCGAGGACTAAACTTGACAATGAAATGTTGACAGATGAACTTATACAACACCAAGTAAGACATAACTGACATTGCATGAACAACCTAAAATTTTTTTCAAGAAGGTTAACAAGAGCAATAGCCCGACGATTGCAGTTAGATCAAAATCTTTTTCGGCAAAATCAGCTTAAATTAGAATCGGCAAAAGCCAAAGGTCAAGAGTTGGTGGATGTAATGCCAGGAATCAATCTGCCAATGGTAATTCACCCAGATATGTACTTTAAAATTGGCTATACTAAATATATATTTGAACCTGAATCACTTGATTTCATCGGCGATCATCTCAAACCTGGACAAACTTTTCTGGATATTGGTGCTAACATTGGCTACTTCTCGCTGTTTTGCTCTAAAATAGTAACTCCAAGCGGTCGTGTTATAGCTTTTGAACCGGGAGACTTTGCCTTCAATCTACTGAAAAAAAATAAGGAGTTGAACAAATTTAATAACCTTGAAATACATCAGGCAGGTTTTGGAGAAAAAGATGAGATTGTAGAATTCAATTCAGGCGCACCTGGAATGGAAGTTTATAACTCATTGGGCAAGATTATTCATCCTTCAGCAGCTCCCGATAAATTTAAGACAATACCAGTTCAACTTTTTCAGGGATATACCTGGTTACAAAAGAATAATGTACAGCATATAGATTTAATGAAACTTGATGTTGAAGGCGGAGAATACCTTGTACTTAAGGGAATGCTGGAAATGTTTCAATCCCAAAAAATCTCTCGACTTTTAATAGAAATTACCGATGAAATGTCAAAAGCCTTTGGTTATCACCCTTCAGACATTATCTTAATGCTTAAAGATTGTGGCTATAATTGGTTTAAACTGGGTTCCTACGGCCAGCTTGAGCCATTGCTTGAAAATGACATAAGTAAGGTTAGTATAGGCAATCATATGTTCGTAGCTGTATCACAGAAATCTAAGCAGAGTTAAAAGCCTTGAAAACCATCGCCCTAGTTGATCCCCTGTGGGGAGGCCACCACCCCACCTACCTGAAGTTTTTCGCCAAGACATTGCTAGAATTGGGACATGAGGTAATTGTCCTTTGTCCCGCACCAGAAGAAGTAAATCAATGGATTATTGGCTGTTGTCCAGAGTTGACTAATCGTCTTCACTGCTTTGAACTAAATGAACCCCTATTACCCTACTTCCCTCTACGGCTATGGCAGCTGCGAAAATTGGTGATCGCTCGTTGGCAACAAGTGGCGAAGATTATGGAAAAAATCGCCACAAAACTGGGCAAAATACCAGATTTAACCTTTTTTGCCTGGCTGGACAGTTATTTGGCTCTTTATTTAACGGCAGCTACCAGCGATCGCATTTTTCCCTATCCTTGGTCTGGATTGTATTTTCAACCATCCCTGCGGAAAACTCTGAAATATCAGCAAATTCGGCGAGGTATTCTCGATCCCCTTGCGGTCTTGAAATCTAAGCACTGTCCAGGTGTCGCGGTGCTAGACGAAGGTATTGCCGATAGACTTCAAGGAAAAATCGCTAAACCAGTCATAGCTTTTCCTGATTTTGCCGATGAATCGCCCCCAGATTTAGATTGGCAGATAGTCAAAGATATTGCCGCTAAAGCTAGGGGCAAAAGAATAATAAGTTTGCTCGGAAGCTTGAGTGAGTACAAAGGATTGTCAACTTTTGTAGAATTATCTAGGCGATTTCCCGAAGGTTGGTTATTTGTTTTTGCAGGAAATCTATCAACAGTAGGGATTAAAACTCAAGAAATCGAGACAATTAAATCATTTTTTTGCTCAGAACCAGAGAATTGTTTTTTTTATCTGACGAAAATTCCTGGCGAGTCGCAATTTAATGCTTTGGTCAAAATCTCTGATGTTTTGTTTGCTGTACGAGAAAATTTTCCCTATAGTAGTAACACGCTCATCAAAGCAGCTTGTTTTCAGAAACTCGTGATCGCCAACCAGCAATACTGTATAGGAGAAAGAGTCAAAAAGTTTCATTTAGGATACACAATTGAGGCGGGAAATATTGCTCAGTGTGTCAGTCTTTTAGAACAATTGCGGACGGAACTCTCTAGTGGTAGGCTCTCGATCGAGCCAGATTTTGATAGTTATAGGCAGTTACACTCGATTACTCGTTTACAATCGGCTTTTCAAGAACTCGTAAAATTGCTGTAATACCAATTTTCAATAGTCGTGACTAACATCTGAAAGTGCAATTCCTTTCTCCGAGAGGGATTACGCTTTGAAATGATCAACTAAGTCTGTCATTACTTTTGAAAAATGATATAACATTTTTGTAATTAGTCACAGCAAGAAGCAGAGCTTATTGAGAATAAAGTAATCCTTAAGCCCTAGATATAGCAGTTCTCACACCTGTGTGGCACCTTTAGACCTTTGCTGATTAAGCTTTTTAACATCGATAATGTACCTCGTGCGAACAGGAAACGCTATAGATAGTATCCCACATTCCGCACCCTTAACTGTCACATTGGTCGTCCCCCTCTAGAGACTTGAGTAAAAATACTTAGCTGGTGAGGGTTTTCTCAGTGCCAGCTAGGGTAGGGCTGTTTCATTCACCCATCAGAATGTCAAAAGTAAAAGCGATCACTGTCAGGTAAAATGAGAAGTGACCGCCAAGCTTTTAAATATATGTTGGCTCTTCGGGAATTGTTATGCAAATAATTAACTTAAAATAAAATTCGATGAGAGTGCCTACGCCCAAAAATAGCTGAAATCTATACAGAGAAGGACTTGAGGCACAAACGGGTTAATACCAAAAGATAGACAATAGAGTTAAGATTTGATATAATAGCCAAAAACCAGAGTATTTTACTTATGATACTTGACAAATTTGGCTCTACCGAACCTGTCATGCAAAACTATCAACAACTCATGCTTGTAAAGCTTGTACAATAGGGCTTTGAGTTTTTGTTAGATTGATATTTATCAACTTTAGAGCATTGCTGGACAGAGAGGGAGCTTGGGGAATTTTC
>NZ_JBLZRT010000010.1:0-17808 GCF_048564745.1 Microcystis sp. | reverse complement strand
TTAATCAATCCAAGCTTTTGGGGTTCTACCCCCCAAACCCCCCGTTGGGGGCGTGGCGCGGTCACTGAGCGTGTCGAAGTGCCGCCCCCAAACCCCCCGCGCATTAGCTTTTCGGTGGGATGCTTACAGGCAGCTGCTGATATATCTGTGATAATTCAAGAATCACTGATAATTGCTCATTGTCGGTATTTCTGCAAATGTCAGATGCAGCCATAAAGTAGGATGAGGGCAGTGGACATTGGGGGCTAAATGAGGTTATATTTTATCTATAGAAGAACGTTTGTATGTCGCAACGATAATGAGTAACTCACTGCCAAAATATCTAGAGGAAATCACAGGCATTTATCAACAGGGTAAGGCCACAGAACACAGTTATCGTCCTGCTTTAAAAAAATTAATTGAATCCCTAAATAATAACCTACAAGCTCTCAATGAGCCAAAAAGGATTGCTTGTGGCGCTCCAGATTTTGTGATTAATCAGGGTATGGTAGAAATTGGCCATCTGGAAGCAAAAGATATCGGAACTTCTCTCAAAAAGGTTGAAAATACTCCCCAAATAAAACGTTATTTACAGGCTTTAGGTAATTTAATTATCACCGATCATTTAGAATTTCGTTGGTATGTATCGGGAGAATTGCGTCTATCAGCTGCCGTGGCAAGTCTTAATCAAAAAAAGCAAATTAAACCTGATTCCCAGGGTATTTTACAAGTAGAACAATTGTTCTGTCAATTTTTCCTCTCAAAAGTTATTCAGATAACAACACCGCGAGAATTAGCGAAAAAAATGGCCGCTTTAGCGCAGTTAATTCGAGATGCAATCGGCCAAGCTTTAAAAGATCAAGATTGCGGGGGAATGTTGCGGCAACAATTGCAATCTTTTCAACGAGTTTTAATTAGTGATCTCAATGAAGCGCAGTTTGCGGATATGTATGCACAAACAATCTGTTATGGTTTATTTGCGGCACGCTGTAATACGGATCAAATAAGTTCTTTTTCCAGGGAAACGGCGGGATTTCGACTACCGAAAACTAACCCTTTTTTGCGGGGAATTTTTCATCAAATTGCTGGTACAGAATTAGATGAGCGGATTACTTGGGCTGTGGATACTCTAGCGACTATTTTACAACAAACGGACATGGAGGGGATTCTTAGCAGCTTTGGAAAACGCACGCGCAAGCAGGATCCTGTGGTTCACTTTTATGAGACTTTTTTAGCCGAATACGATAGTAAAATGCGTGAGTCTAGGGGGGTTTATTATACCCCTGAACCCGTGGTTTCTTACATGGTTCGCAGTGTGGACTATATTCTAAAAAATAAGTTTCAGATTCCTAAAGGTTTGGCCGATGCTAAAAAAATTACGATTAAGCATCCTAATAATAGCCAAGAAACTCAGGAAGTTCACCAAGTTTTAATCCTCGATCCTGCTGTGGGAACTGGCACTTTTTTACACTCTGTTATTGACCATATCTATGATAGTTTTCGTCAACAGAAAGGGATGTGGTCTAGTTATGTCAGTAAACATTTATTACCCCGTCTCTTTGGGTTTGAATTACTGATGGCTCCCTACACCGTAGCACACATGAAGTTAGGTTTACAACTTCAGGAATTAGGCTATGATTTTAGTGCCGATGAACGCTTGGGAATCTATCTCACCAACACCCTACAGGAAGCTTTTCAAATTCCCCCTGCTGACGGTTTTTTAAATCGCATTCGCGATGAAGCAGCTGCGGCAAAAGATGTTAAGCAAGAAATGCCAGTCATGGTTATTTTAGGCAATCCTCCCTATTCCTATCAGTCGATGAATACTGACCCTTGGATTGTGAATTTGGTTAAGGATTATTATCAATTAGATGGAAAACCATTGGGAGAGAGAAACCCCAAAGGTTTATTAGATGATTATGTGAAGTTTATTCGCTTTGCTCAGTATCGGGTAGCGGAGACTGGTTATGGAGTTGTGGCGTTAATTACAAATCATGGTTATTTGGATAACCCAACTTTTCGGGGAATGCGTCAAAATTTGATGCAGACTTTTGATGAGATTTATGTTTTAGATTTGCATGGGAATAGTAAGAAAAAAGAAGTTTGTCCCGACGGTTCACCCGATCAAAATGTGTTTGATATTCAGCAAGGTGTAGCGATTGCGTTTTTTATTAAGTATCAAGATAGTCAGCAAGATTTAGCGAAGGTTTATCATGCTGATTTGTGGGGTGTTAGAGAGGTTAAAGAGAATAAGGAGTTAGTTGGGGGTAAGTATCATTGGTTAGATGAAAATGATATTAGTTCAACTGAATGGTTAGATATAGAGCCTAAAAAACCATTTTATTTGTTAAGAATTCAATCAGAAGAATTGTTAGGTGAATATAATAAATATCATAGAATTGATGAAATATATATTACTCATATATATGGTTTCAAGAGTCATCGTGATCACTTTGCTATAGATTTCGATAAAGAGCAGATAGTTAAACGAATTACTGAATTAGTTAATCAAGATAAATTAGACAACTCTTTTTCTGATAAATATGATTTAGGAAAGTGGGATTGGAAGAAAGCATCTACAGCTTTGAAACAAGAGATAGACTTGTGGAGATTCCTTGACTTATGCGCTTATAGACCCTTCGACAATAGGTTTATGTTTTATTCTGATTATGTTATGGATAGAACAAGACCTGATTTAAGAAACCATATATTTAACAAAGAAAATTTGTGTTTAGTTTGTTCTCGTCAAATAGCAAATAATGAATATAGACATTTTTGGATAACTGACTTAGTTCCTAATGATTGTTTGATTTCAAATATCACGAAAGAATCTAACCATAACTTCCCCCTTTATCTTTACCCAACCAATACCCCAACCCTATTTGACACAGAACCAACCAACTCGCCAAATGGTCGCCGTCCCAATCTAGCGCCTGAATTTATTAAGGAACTTTCGGCAAAACTTGAATTAGAATTTATCAGTGATGGCAAAGGAGACGAAAAGAAAACCTTTGGACCAGAAGACATTTTTAACTATATCTATGCCGTCTTTCACTCTCCCCAATATCGCCAACGTTACGCCGAATTTTTAAAGATAGACTTTCCTCGTGTTCCTCTCACCAGTAATCAAGAATTATTCTGGGAATTAGTCAAAAAAGGTGACAGATTAGTGCAGTTACACCTAATGAAAGCAACGGGAAAAGAAATTAGTAGCTATCCCGTGGCGGGTTCCAATCTAGTCGAACAGGTGAAATATGACGAAAATAAACAACAAATTTCGATTAATTCTGACCAGTATTTTGCGGGGATTCCGCCCCAAATTTGGAACTTTTATATCGGCGGTTATCAAGTGTGTCAGAAGTGGCTAAAAGACCGCAAAGGTCGCCACCTTAGCTACGATGACCTAGAACATTATCAACAAATTATCTCCATTTTGGGCGAATCGATCGCAATTATGGAAACTATAGATATAATTATCAATAAATATGGTGGTTTCCCCTTTAGTTAAGCCACCGGTGAGAGAAGATTAACTTAATTTTTGCCCACTGGCAAGAGTCCCTTTTCACCGATAAATGATTCTCCACTCCCAACCAGAGTGATACAATTGTTAACACCACAGACCAAGAGCCAATCGAAGCGAGAGAATAAAAACTGCTATGTTAAAAGCCCTACTCGGAGACCCTAACGCCCGCAAAATTAAAAAATTTCAGCCCCTCGTCACCGAAATCAACCTGCTGGAAGAAGACATTAAAAACCTGTCCGATGAGGAATTAAGGAGCAAAACCAGCGAATTTAAGGAAAGATTGGACAAAGCCAGAAATTATGACGAAAGAGAGGAGATTCTCGAGGAAATCCTCCCCGAAGCTTTCGCCATTGTCCGGGAAGCGGGAATCCGAGTCTTAGGGATGCGTCACTTTGACGTGCAGTTATTGGGGGGAATGGTACTGCACAAAGGACAAATCGCCGAGATGAAAACCGGGGAAGGAAAAACCCTAGTTGCCACTCTCCCCGCTTATTTGAATGGATTGACCGGAAAAGGGGTTCACGTCGTCACCGTCAACGATTATCTCGCCCGTCGTGACGCGGAATGGATGGGGCAGGTACACCGCTTTTTAGGGTTAAGTGTGGGACTAATTCAAGCCGGCATGAGTCCAGAAGAAAGAAAGAAAAATTATGCCTGTGACATCACCTACACCACTAACAGCGAACTCGGCTTCGATTATCTGCGCGATAACATGGCTACAGTGATGGGGGAAGTTGTCCAAAGACCCTTTAACTACTGCGTTATCGACGAAGTGGACTCCATTCTTATCGATGAGGCCAGAACTCCATTAATTATATCAGGACCGATCGATCGACCCACAGAAAAATATATTCTCGCCGCCGAAATCGCCAAGCAATTAGTGCGCCAAAAAGTAGAAGACGGACCGGGAGACTACGAAGTTAACGAAAAAGACCGTAACGTTTTAATGACCGATGAAGGCTTTAAAAGAGCGGAAGAACTATTAGGAGTTACCGATTTATACGACCAAGAAAATCCCTGGGCGCACTATATTTCTAACGCTATTCGTGCCAAAGAACTCCAGAAAAAAGACGTTAACTATATCGTCCGCAGTGGTGAAATTGTTATCGTTGATGAGTTCACGGGACGGGTATTACCGGGGCGACGTTGGGGCGATGGTTTACATCAGGCAGTGGAGGCTAAGGAAGGGGTAGAAATTCAACAGGAAACCCAAACCTTAGCCACGATTACCTATCAAAACTTTTTCCTACTCTATCCGAAGTTATCTGGCATGACCGGGACGGCCAAAACCGAAGAAACGGAACTAGAAAAAGTCTATAACCTGCAAGTAACAATTATTCCCACTAATCGCGTTTCTCGTCGGCAAGATTTAGCCGATGTGGTCTATAAAAATGAACAGGCAAAATGGAACGCCGTCGCCGAAGAATGTCAACAAATGCACGAACAGGGTCGCCCGGTTTTAGTCGGTACTACCAGTGTGGAAAAATCGGAAGTCCTTTCGCTGTTATTACAGGAAAGAAAGATTCCCCATAACTTGCTTAATGCCCGTCCGGAAAACGTGGAAAGGGAATCAGAAATCGTCGCCCAAGCAGGCCGGGCTGGGGCCGTAACTATTGCTACGAATATGGCGGGACGGGGAACCGATATCATCCTCGGTGGTAACTCCGACTATATGGCCCGATTGAAAATTCGCGAGTATTTAATGCCCAAATTAGTTATGCCCGAAGATGACAATTTGGCCTTTAGTTTACCCAGTTTAGGAGAACGCAATCGCCCGCAAGGATTTGCTCCGGGTAAAAAGAAAAAAAACTGGCGCGCCTCGGCGGAAATTTTTCCCACCGAGTTACCGAAAGAGGTAGAAAATGCCCTGAAAGAAGCGGTTAAATTTGCCGTTGATACCCACGGAACTCAAAGTTTACCCGAATTAGAAGTGGAAGAAAAAATCGCCATCGCGGCCGAAAAAGCCCCCACGGATGACCCGGTTATTCAAAAGTTACGCGAAGTCTATAAATTAATTCGCAAAAGTTATGAAGATTACACAGGCAAAGAACACGATGAGGTAGTAGAAAGGGGCGGACTGCACGTTATCGGGACGGAACGCCACGAATCCCGCCGTATTGACAACCAATTGCGAGGCCGGGCGGGCAGACAGGGCGACCCCGGTTCTACACGCTTCTTTTTAAGCCTAGAAGACAATTTATTGCGGATTTTTGGGGGCGACCGCGTGGCGGGTTTAATGGATGCCTTCCGGGTGGAAGAAGATATGCCCATTGAATCGGGAATGTTAACTCGTTCTCTGGAAGGCGCGCAAAGAAAAGTGGAAACCTTCTATTATGATGCCCGGAAACAGGTGTTTGAATACGACGAGGTGATGAATAATCAACGGCGCGCTATTTATGCCGAACGTCGTCGGGTTTTGGAGGGGATGGACTTAAAAGAACAGGTGCTGCAATACGCCGAAAAAACCATGGATGAAATCGTCATGGCTTATGTTAATCCCGAACTGCCGGCGGAAGAATGGGATTTGGAAAAACTGATTAGTAAATCTCAGGAATTCGTCTATCTGTTGGCAGATATTACCGCTAAAGATGTCGAGGATATGAGTGTTAATGATATCAAGATTTTCCTACACGAAGAAGTTCGCAAAGCCTACGAAATTAAAGAACGTCAAGTGGATAATATTCGCGCCGGTTTAATGCGCGATGCCGAACGTTATTTTATCCTGCAGCAAATCGATATGTTATGGCGCGAACATCTGCAAGCTATGGAAGCTTTACGCGAGTCGATTGGTTTACGCGGTTACGGTCAAAAAGACCCCCTAATTGAGTATAAACAGGAAGGCTACGAGATGTTTTTAGAAATGATGATTGATATCCGTCGTAACGTGGTTTATTCTCTGTTCCAATTCCAACCGCAAGGACAACCCCAAGCAGTGGCTAGTGAACAGTAAAAACTAAAAGTTGGCTTAAATTGGGGAGAATTGGCTAAGGTTGATTCTCTCATTTTTTCCCCCTGAGAAATCAGTCACCCACAATCCAGACTAGGACAAAAATTATCAGTCCGATTACTCCATAGGACAACAACGACCCCAAAAAATTGATGATTTGTATGGGAAAATGAATCAAAACTTGGTAAGTAAAATCCGTAACTGCCAGCAAGGCAGTGAAAAATATAGTTACAAGTGTTATCATAAGTAAGTAGGATAAAATTAACTTTTTGGTTAGGATAGGCAAAAGGCAAGAGGCAAGAGGTGGTTAGATATGTGTAATTAATTGTGTTTAGTTAGTTCTTACCTAATATCTTCTCAATCTGATAGAATAAATGGCTATCCTTTGCGGTAATCGGCAGTGGATAGTCAGAAGTTAGGAGATTATCCCCAAGAAAATTCTACCGCAATTTGGGTGCATCTCACATTTGCAGAAACACCGACAATGAGGACTGCTCTATGAATATTCGTATTGGTAACGGCTACGATATCCACCGATTGGTAACAGGAAGACCTTTAATTTTAGGAGGAGTAGAGATTGCCCATACTGTGGGTTTATTGGGTCACAGTGATGCCGATGTCTTAACCCACGCTATTATGGATGCCATGCTGGGGGCGCTTAGTTTAGGCGATATCGGTCATTATTTTCCCCCCACAGACCCGCAATGGCAAGGGGCGAATAGTTTAAAATTATTAGAACAAGTTAATCAATTAATTATCGATAAAGGTTGGCAGATTAATAATATTGATTCGGTAATCGTTGCCGAAAAACCGAAAATGAAACCCCACCTTAATGCGATGCGAGCCAAATTAGCAGAAACTCTCAAGATTAATCCAGAACAGGTGGGAATTAAAGCCACTACTAACGAACAATTGGGACCAGTGGGACGAGAAGAAGGTATCGCAGTTTATGCCGTGGTTTTATTGGTTAAGGAATAAGTAATTAGTAAAAATTTGCTGAGATTAAGTATCCAGAACTTATGAATATAGACACAAAAATCTTAGAAACTGTCGAAGCAATGCCAGAGTTCTTAAAAATAGAGCTGCTTCACTATGCTGAATATTTGATGGCCAATTATCAATCAGATGCTATTATAGAGAAACCTTCTCTTAGAAAACGTCGTTCAGGAATTTTACAAGGTACATTTACCTTACCTTTGTCTGATGATTTTGATGAGTCTTTGGAAGATTTTCAGGAATATATGTGATGACATCTTTTCTTCTGGATACTCATACTTTCATCTGGTTAACTGAAAACGATTCTAACTTGCCTAATAATCTTCGGGAGGAAATTGATTTTGCTCCTGAAGTTTATGTCAGTATTGTTAGTCTCTGGGAAATCGCGATTAAGTTAAATTTAGGTAAGTTAGCCCTACAAAAAAGTTATGAAACCATTGAAACTAAACTAGAAGCATCAGATATAAACTTACTGTCTATATCATTTTCTAATACTCTAAAAATTTGTACTTTACCCTTGCATCACCGTGATCCATTTGATAGAATGCTAATTGCTCAGTCTCTAAACAGATCGCTAATTCTAATTAGTAAAGATACTAAATTTGATGCTTATAATGTACCAAGAAAATGGACATAATACCCCGTCCGGCTCAATTCTATTCAAGATGAGAGCAAGATAAATTTCCTAATTCCCCATAGACTTCTAACATTCATTGCTAAATTCTCTCTATGACTGCCATTATCCAACAAATAAAAGAGCGTTTTTCCCAATCCCTAGTTAAATCCTTTGGGGAAAACTTCGCTGATACCGATCCCCTAATTGTGGTCGCTAGTAACCCCCGTTTTGGCGATTATCAATGTAATATTTCCCTCTCTTTAGCCAAAGAATTAAAACAAAAACCCCGGGAAGTGGCGGCAACTTTACTAAAAAATCTAGAGATAGATGATCTCTGTCAACCCCCCGAAATTGCTGGACCCGGTTTTATCAATCTTACCCTTAAACCTAGTTATCTAGAAACCCAATTAAAAGACCTAATTACTGACAACCGTTTAGGAGTTGCCGCTGCTAACCCCAGTCAAAAAATTATTGTCGATTTTTCCAGTCCCAATATTGCCAAAGAAATGCACGTCGGCCACTTGCGATCAACTATAATTGGTGATTGTATTGCTCGGATTTTAGAATTTCGTCATCATCAAGTAATTCGTCTTAATCACGTCGGGGATTGGGGTACTCAATTCGGGATGTTAATCACCTATCTACAAGAAGCTTATCCTAGTGCTTTAACCCAAGCAGATGCTCTGGATTTAGGGGATTTAGTTAGCTTTTATAAAAAGGCTAAAATTCGTTTTGATGAAGACGAAAACTTTAAAGAAACTGCCCGTCAAGCCGTAGTAAAATTACAGTCAGGTGATCCTCAAAGTCGTCAAGCATGGCAGTTACTTTGTCAACAATCACGGCGGGAATTTCAGAAAATCTATGATATTCTCGATATAAAACTGACTGAAAGGGGGGAATCTTTTTATAATCCCTACCTTGAGACAGTAATCAGAGAATTAGATCAACAGGGATTGCTAACAGAAGACAACGGCGCTTTATGCGTCTTTCTCGATGGTTTTACCAACAAAGAGGGGGAGCCTTTGCCCCTAATTGTCAAGAAATCCGACGGCGGTTATAATTACGCTACCACCGATTTAGCGGCAATTTGTTATCGAGTGCGTCAAGATAAAGCCGAAAGAATAATTTATGTTACCGATGCTGGACAAGCTAACCATTTTGCCCAAGTATTTCAGGTGGCTAAAAAAGCGGGATTTTTACCCGATAATGTGGCAGTGGTTCACGTCGCTTTTGGATTAGTTTTAGGGGAAGATGGTAAAAAATTAAAAACTCGTTCCGGGGAGACGGTAAAACTACAAGAATTACTCGATCAAGCGATCGCCTGTTCCCTAGCTGACTTAGAAAAAAGACTGGCAAGCGAGGAAAGAGAAGAAACTGGCGATTTTATCACTAAGACTGCCGAAACTGTCGGGTTAAGTGCTGTTAAATACGCCGATCTCAGCCAAAATCGTAATAGTAACTACGTTTTCAGTTACGACAAAATGCTCAATCTCCAAGGCAACACCGCCCCCTATATGCTGTACGCTTACGCTAGAGTCCAGAGTATCAGTCGCGAAGGTGGTATTAATTTTCAGGATTTAAGTGCCAATTCACCGCTAATTCTCAAGGATGAAAGCGAATTAATTCTGGCTAAACAATTACTGCAACTGCCGGAAGTAATTAGTGCCGTGGAAGAGGATTTATTACCCAATCGTTTATGTGATTATCTTTACGAACTAAGTAAAAAGTATAATCGTTTCTACGAGAATTGTCCCGTTCTGAAAGCGGCAGAACCGATTAAAACCTCTCGTTTAGTTCTGTGTGATTTAACGGCAAGAACCCTAAAATTAGGCTTATCTCTGCTGGGAATACCCGTTTTGGAAAGAATGTAAATCAGTTATCAGTGATCAGCTATCAGTTATCAGTTGACAGTTATCAGTTGACAGCAAAAAACCACCCAATTCATAATTGATAATTGATAATTCATAATTCCCACACCCCACCCCTTGGATTGCGTATCTTTGACAAAAGCGGGTGCTATTTTATACCCAGAAAAAGTGTACTATGCTGACGTGAAAAAACCTGAGTTTTTGCTAACCTAGAAATAGCTCTAATCAGAGCCAATATTTTTGGGCGAAGCTTAGAGATTAATCTAGTTAAACTCACTCGTGACGTTATCTTATTGTCGTCTGTTGCCTATTAGCTTTCAGGTGATAACTCGGAGGTAGAGAATTAGTACAAATGCTCAAACTTCCTCTCCCTACTCCCTGCTCGCTCATAGACAGTCTTAACGAGTAATTTAGATAGTTAACAGCTTACTCCCGCATCTAGGCCGCTGACGCAATAAGCCACATCTGTTATCCCAGAGATGTTATCGTTAAAGCGGCCAACTATCCGAACACCCTAGGTGATTTTCGGGAAAGATTGTTCGCCCTCTCGTAATCTTAGATAGAACCTTATGAGTCAATCAATAGAAGGTAAGGCTATGGCCGATGCTGATGTATCAGATTATACCACAAATAAAATAATTTTGTCTAATTGGATCGCCCCTTGGTCGAAAGGCAATCGGAAAAACCCGTCACCGCAACCAAAATGGGATTTATGGCAACCCCTGCGGCAACGAATTGATCGCCTAGAGATTAATACGCCTGCACTAGCCCACAGGATTTGTCGTCTAATTCCGGCTCAATGTCCCTTTGCGCGGAAAATTACCCTATTTAGCTGGACAATTCTAGAGATTCCACCCCTTTGCAAGCTAAATCCCCTCTACGAAAACCTAATGATGTTAAGATTTCGCGCTCTTTCTTACCTAGCCGATGAATGTGGAGAGGATATCGGTGCTTACTGCTAGAATGGGTGAGTGTCTTTAATCGCCACACCTATGGCCATCATTGCCCTGAAAGCTTGGTATCTGGACAAATACGAACCTATCCGCGAGGTTGTCAAACGTCCCCACGACTTGCGCTTAAGTCGCAATAGTCTCTTAAAATCGGGTTTAAGGGCCGATTTTCTCGATGATAGTCTGACAATACAGGGTTCTGTCTGGTTCCAACGCTATCTAGAAGGGGAAAGGGTGGAATTTTACCTCGAAGGTAGTGGCGGTTACGTCATCTCGAATATTGACCTGATTTCCCAAGAAATTTACTTTACTAAACAGGACCTCAGCGCCTGGTTGGATCCCGTCATTTATTTTAGCTCCCAAAGCCAATTTAAGGACTCTAGCACCGCTTTAAAAACAGTTTTGACCGAAACCGTCGAAAATCTCAATAAACGCTCCCGTTTGCCCTTAACCATCGAAGAAACGCCCCGAACTGAGGGCAATGTCACCAGATTGAGTGATAGTCAATTACGCAAAATTCGCAAAAGTTTATTATTTATTGCCGATGCTACGGCGATTAGCCAAAAGGAAACGGAATTACTGCCTAGTCCCCTAGTGGGTGTAGAATTGGGTTATGCGATCGCTTGTAAACAGGGCGGACAAATTCTGCTAACCTATCAAAATCGGGCGGAATTAAAGGGTAAACTAGCTTTTGACCTGCCAAGCTACCAAAAATTAATTTTCTCGGATCTTAGCGAATTGCGTCTGACTTTTCCGCCTTTAATGGCAACTTTATTGCAAAAATTCAATCTGATTAGTTAAAAAAAATGAGTAGAAAAGCTGACGAATACTCAGTACATTTGTTCTTGAGCAGTGGACATCGCGAGGAAGTCCGTTTTTTGACTATCCAAGAATTTCAAAAGTGGTACAGTAACGAATTAGTTCCGAAAGCCGATTCTAGGGATTTTATCAATGTTCCGATCAGAAATATTCAAGGGGAATATATGGTTTTACGTCCAGCTAGTATCGTTGCTATTCGCGTGGAACCCGTCTTTTTTGGCAGTGTGGAAAGAATGTAATTTGTCGTTATCCCTAAAAAAGATAGTTAGATGGAGAGAATTTCAGAGATTATTGATAATTCTCTCAATATCAGCTTGAATTTGATTGCTGACTTTGCCTTGCCAGCGTTCTTTTAATTCCCTTAATCCCACTTCTGCGTATTGACAGATCTTATCTAAAACTTCTTTGCCATCGCTGGGTTGAGGATAGGAATTCTTTTTACAGATAATATAAATTCCGGTAGTTAAAGCTAAAATAACTTCTGGATCGATTTGGCTAATAGCAATTAAATCCTGTCGATTACTCAGAGTGGTTCCGTAGATACTGAAGTCTTGTTTAATGGCAAAAGCAGCGGCGAATAAATAGGCATCTACCATGCGCTCAAAGGTTTTATTATCTTTTAGTACCTGTAGATAATTTCTGGAAGTTTCCGAGGCATAAATCTTCAAACTGGCATCGATTCTCTGCATTAGTAACTCTCCATCACTTCAATCACGGAAGCATCTTCATCGGCAGCCAAACGGTGTATTTTAAAAATATCGGTAGTGTGGGGAAGCAAGAGATTTAAAAGTGGATCGGGAAGATCGCGATCCGTTGCTAAAATAACTACTTGGGAGTTTAAATTAGGGAGAGAGTTAATAATATTTTTTTGATGTTCTTTGTCTAAATGACCAAAAGGTGTATCCATAATTAGGGGAACACAAGTATCGGTTATTTGATTTAAGCCGGTGATAAAAGCAAAAGCTAAAGCTTCCTTTTCTCCCGCACTTAAGACATCGGGATTTAATAATTTTCCCGTGAGGGTACGGATTCCTAAAGTGTATTCGGAAGTAATTTCTACTCCTCTATATTCCTCTGGTTTGTTGGTTACTTGTAAATAGCGATCGCTGGTTACTTGATTAATCATTTTTTGGGAATTATCGATATTCCATTCGATTAATTCGTTAGTGGCATTTTTTAAACCTCTGGCCATTTTAACCTGATTAGATAACATCAATGTGGTTTTATTTTCACTAGCTAAAATTTCCACTTCTTTGCGTAAATGTTCTAATTGCTTTTCTTTGATTTCAATTTCCTTTTGCAAGCGTTCGATCTTTTCTTGGATCATCTCAACATTTTTACCAGATTCGCCAACTTTTCGCCAAATCTCATTAGCTGATTCTTGATTGGTTCCCGTGGTTTCCTGTTTTAGCTGTTTAATATGTTGATTAATTTCTTCGATTTCTTCTTCTAAACGATCTCTTTGTAAAAGCAATTGACTATAATTGCTAAATTTGGCATTATCTCGGATAATTCCCTGTAAATAAATTCTAAGTTGGTCTTTTTCTATTCTGGTGGCGTTGTCCACTTCTAAGGACTCTAGTTCGGCAATTTGTTGCAGGATAAAGTCACGAGAATTTTGATCTAAACAACGACCACATAGACAGCTTTCATCGTCAAGTATTGCTTTTAAAACTGCTGTAGAATTAGTTTTATAAGTGCTTTTTAAGCTAGTAACTTGCAAATCGTCAGCCATTTCCTGCACAAAGTTAATCAGCAAAGGTATCGAAGCTTTTTTTAACCAAGAATCGATAGACTTTTGTAGGTTATTTAACTGAGTTTGTAAACCGATACGCTTTTTCTCTAAGTTATGAATTTCCTCTTGTTTTTCTCGTAAACCTTCAATCTGTGCGGCTTTTTCTTGAGCATCATGATGGATAATTTTAGCATTTTTTTCCTCATCTTTAGCATTTTTAAGCTGACCTTTTTTAAGTTCAATGTCTCCTTCTAATTCTCGCAATTGTTTTCTCTTATCTTTTAAAGCTTGACTGGTTCCCTCTGCTTTATTGAAACGGTTTTCTAATTCTTGTAAGGCTTTTTCTGTATCATCGCGCAGATTTCTTAATTCAGGGATACCCAAAACTTTTTCAATTGCTTCTTTTGCTTCTTTAGTTTGGGTTATCTGGGTATATTGTTCAATTTTTAAGCCATCAAAACAGAAAAAATCTCGAATAGATTTAGGAAGCAATGCTTCGATATATTCCCTAGAGTTACTTCTCATGGTTCCATCTTCATAAAATAATGCTTCCTCTACGCTGGGATAAGAAGTGCTACCATTAACTTTTAATTTCGCTGTGCGACTGATAAAGTAATTTTTCTCGTTTCTAGTAAAATTTAATTCTACCCGCATTTCTTTTGCCGGTGAAGAATCATCCTTACCTCGATAAAAATAGGTTTTCAGAGTCTCTTTAGATACAATATCTCCCCCATATAGACACCATAAAATCGCCGTCATCAGAGAAGTTTTACCGTGGCCATTATTACCAAAAATAATCTGAATTTTTCTGTCGGGATGCAGGTTAAAAGTAATATTTTGACTAGGGTAACATTTCCAATTAGTTAAGCGAATTTGTTTCAGTCTCAAAGTCATAGAGTTTATTTATTGTGAGGAGTCGGTATATTTTTCGATAAGTTTGACAATTTTAGGTGATAGCTGCCGATTTTTGAGAGTAATTTTTTCTACTTCTAAAGCCATGGCTTCCTTTAGCAGTTGGGGAGGTATCTCATATTTTTGGGCTATTTCTTTAATTTTAGCAGTTATGTCCATGGATTTTCTGGGGGTTAGGGGTTAGGGAGTGGAGATTGTCAAGTCTTAATTCTTATTTGGCAAGAGATACCTTGATGAGGATAAATTTTATAACAGATCTGAGTAGGTAAGGCCATAGTAACTTAATTCTTGGACTAATCTGTTGATAACTGTAGCTTGATTGCTGGCTGCCCGGGCAAAATCAATAACTCTTTTGATCTCCGATGCAATTAATTTTACCTCACCATCGCCCCAAGTAGGAACCACCAAGACATCGATTAAAGTCGCTTTCTTCTTTGCCACGGCTGCCCGGAGAATTCTGCCGCGACGTTGAATAAATTGACGAGGAGAAGCATCAGCAGCGAGGATAATTCCCTGACTGACTTGTGGGATATCAACTCCCTCATCGAGACATTTTACCGCCACTAATGCGTCAAGATTTCCCGAAGATAACTGTGATAATAACATAACTCGATCGCTGTCTAAGGAACTATAGCGAGCGACTCTTTTTCCCTGACGCGCCAATCGGGTACTAATCTAAACAAGGTAGATAAATTTTTTTCAATGAGATTATGGTGATCCCTGTGATATTCTTCTAATAGGTCTAACTGTTGTAGTGGCAATTTAAATTCCTCCTCGATCTCGTTTTAAATCATAAATAACTTTTTCATAACACCAGCTTTTACTGCGTTGGGGATTTCTCAATCTAATACTTAAAAGCAATCGACTCGCTAAAGCTTTATCTCCATTCACGAGGGTTAAAAGTTCTCTTTCTAAGTAGAAAAGTTTAGGCTGACTGATTGGCAAATTTTGACGATTATTTTTAGAAGTAGCTCTTTTCGGTTTAGTGGGGGATAAAGATACGGTATCGACTAACCACCAGATAGCTACAGCTAACCCCAACAACAGCACTCCCATAAAAGAGTATAAAACGATGCCTAGTAAATTCATTAATCAATTCCCAGATTTCTTAATGATCAAGATTTTAGGCTAATCTACCCCATACAAAAACACCATAAAAGCTAAAATAGATAGCTGACAGTGATTCTGAACACAATAGCAATATAGACTAAACCGCCTTGTATTACCGTCTTCTTCTTGATTTTAATACCCTAGAAAACGGGTTAATTGCCCTAACATCTGAACAAAGTCATTATCTTAAAAAAGTTGTTCGTTTAAAATCCCATGACCGTTTTATTGCCCTAAATGGACAAGGACAAGCGTGGTTAGCGGAAATAATTGATAATTCGGCCCATCTTTTAGAAGCGATAAACGAAACTACCGAACTACCAGTACAAGTGAATTTAATGGTAGCAATTCCCAAAAATGGCTTTGATGATATCGTTCGCGCTGCCACCGAATTAGGAGTTTATCGGATTATCCCGCTGCTGACAGAACGGGGTTTAGTTAATCCTAGTCCTCAAAAAATCGACCGTTGGCGAAAAATTGCCCGGGAAGCTGTAGAACAATCAGAAAGACAGATTATTCCTATTATCGAAGAACCACAATCATTTTTAGCCATCCTTAGCCGGGGAGCTAACCCACAGACAACTTGTTATATTGGTGTTACCCGTAGAACAGTGGCCCCGCTACTTTCTCAATTGCAAACATCAACCGAGATAACCATGGCTATCGGACCGGAAGGGGGATGGACGGAGACAGAAATAGAACAAGCACTCGCCGCTAATTTTCTACCTGTATCATTGGGAAAACGCATTTTGAGAACAATTACCGCTCCCTTAGTGGCTCTTGCTATCATTAACGCCTATTTAGACAGCTAATTGACTAGAGTTTCTATGACCAAGACCAGCAATCCAGATAACTGGAATCATTTCGCTTCTTAACTAGGGTTTGCGGCAAAAAGTTTTTCGTGGGGGCAGGGTGTGGGGTGTAGGGTGTAGGGTGTAGGGTTTTACCGGTTTTCAGGTGGTCAATTACCCAATTTTCAGGGAAAAAGTCCCGGAATTTTCCCCCTGCTCACTCCCATGCCCGGCACTTTTGGATTTCAAAAAAGTCTAGAAGTCTTATCCAACAAGGTTTTTAGATTTATTCAGCAAACCTTACCTAAAGCAAAAACTAGCAGCAGTTCCCCAGTGGTCAGATTTTCCCTTTTTTGTCGAATAGCACCCTCATCCTCCTCGAAAAAACTCCCCCTAGCGCAACTTTATGACCTCTAGTAGCCCTTCTAACCCCTCTTTTGACTGGTTTAACCCCTCGCCCCAGCAAGACAGCGATTTACTGGCACAAATCGGCTTTATCCCCGGTTTCAAAGAATTTCTCACCCTGCGACAGGTTCACGCCTTGGAACACGCCACCGTCTGGGTATTAAGCGAAATGGTTGCCCGTCGTCAATCGCCTTTTGACCACTCCCCTGCGGATAACGAGGCCCTGGGGGGACTGTCCACCGATAGGGGTTTTTATCTCTACGGACAGATTAATACAAATGAACTGCAAATTGCGGCCAAACAGGCTCTTCATCGTCTCAAAAATGGCGAGGGGCAATTGGCACTACATCCGCGTTGTGGCACCAATTTATCGGTAACTTTAGCCTTAACCGCTGGCTTAGTCTTAGGAACTCATCTTCTCTTACCCAGAGGTCCGATTTCTCAGTTATTAGGCTTAGGTTTAGCCACCGCCACCGCTTTTCAAATCGGGCCAGATGTGGGAATGTCGGCCCAAAAATACCTGACTACGGCCATTCCTTTTAACTTAACAATCGTTAACATTGCACCAAAGGCAGACCTATGGGGACGTTCGGGGCATTTTGTCCAAACAGAGTGGCAAGATTTGCAATAAAACTTAAAGTAAAAACCCTTTCGGCAAATTCGCTCTGATTGTAACCTGTTAACTAAACCCTTAAAAAAAAACAACAGCTATGCCTGGAATCGAACGCGGAGCCGAAGTTAGAGTCAAACGGAAAGAGTCTTACTGGTACAACGATGTAGGAACCGTAGCCAGTGTTGACAAAAGTGGTATCCTCTATCCCGTTATCGTCCGTTTTAACACTGTTAACTACCACGGTTTTAGTGGTAGCGCCGGTGGACTGAATACCAATAACTTCGCTGAAAGTGAATTGGAACTCGTTAAGGCTGCCCCCGCTAAGAAATAAAGCTGAGTAAAATTCGGCCTATCATCACCGACTGACTGACGGGAATTCTCTCTTGTTGGTCGGTTTTTTTATAGCTAAGTAGCTGGTTATAATTAAATTAAAAATGGATTTTAGGTTCGATCCCCCCTGCCCCCCTTGATAAGGGGGGTGCCGATAGGCGGGGGGATCCCCCCTTAATCCCCCCTTAATAAGGGGGGCATCTGACAACTTTTAACG
>NZ_JBLZRT010000009.1:0-1017 GCF_048564745.1 Microcystis sp. | reverse complement strand
ATAGGTTCTGCATACCGTGTCCGCCGTCCTTTCCAGCTCAACTTGTTTACTTCGATCTCGCCCAACCCGACATAAGCAGACTTAATATCTCCCGCTCCTTAGCGGTTTACTGCATACACCCTCCCCTCAGCGAACTCTATATCCTCCCAAAGCAACTGGATCACCTCGGATATCCGCAAACCTGAAGCCGCCAAAAGGCCCCAGATTGCCGCAGCTCTATAGCATGTTGCGCGCTCAATCAGAATCGAAATAAGTTACAAGAGGAAGAGATTTGACTCAACAATTATTTGACCTTGCGGATTATTTCTCGGAACGTCACGATAAATCCTCCGGGCTCTATCGACATTCTTCCTACCAGTACCCCCACAAACTTATCCGACCAATTAATAATATACGAGTTGAAAACTTCTGCAACGCCGTAAACATAGCAATTGAAAAAACCCTCCCAAGCTCCAGGGCTGAGCCATTACGTAGATCCGCAAGAAATACATTACTCAAACATAAAAATTCGGTTACAACAACGTGATTGTTTCTAGCCATCCTTGGCGAGATGCTACGACGGGGGCACTCAATGCTTATATCCTTAATTTAGCCATCAGCCGACTTGACCCCGTGAACCAGATAGGATTAATAGCAATTGCATAGTTGATTAACCACAGATGCCGATACAACGCCAGCGAGCTCAAGCCCAGCTAACAGATAACGCAAAAAACCAATCAAACAGTAGATATATTTAGTTACTGAATGAGGCGACATATTGACATCGATCATTTATGCGAGGAATATCCGAAATGGAATAAATTCAAATCCGTGCCCGCCTCATCTATGCAGATCAGCTTAGGACAACTACGCCCGTTATATACCGCCCCAACCAGATTGAACTTATACATACATATAACTCCCTTCATGGCAAACACCACAAACCAAATTTCATTATCGCCAGGGATACTTAAGATAACGAATTAGATTTGTCGATTTTCACGACATCAAAGCAAAAACAAATCTCGCGTTGAAATT
>NZ_JBLZRT010000008.1:0-2449 GCF_048564745.1 Microcystis sp. | reverse complement strand
ATCGTATTCCTGAAAATTATCAAAGATTTTTTTGAGTTCATCAGTGGGAGAGTTATCTACTACTGATAAATTAATTTCCATGGGTGTGCTAAACAGAGACTTAATTGCTTGAGTAACTATCTCTGGGTCATTTTTGTAAAGAACAAGGGAGGCCGTAAGTTCCATAATTCTGGAGTAATAAAGTTAAACATTAGGGATAAGGATATTTTTCAAGGATTGGGAAAATTGCTCGAAGCTAAAATTTTTAAGGGCTATTTCTCTGCAAAAGTGACCTAGACACTCTAAATTATCATCGCTAATTTTGTCAAGGGTGGATAGTGCCTTTTCTATATCCTGTTCGGTGCTAATATCGAAGACTAATCTTTCACGTTCATATTCAAAAAATGGGTGAATATCCACTCCTGTTGAAATATACACTGGTAAGCCAACTGAAGCAGCTTCAGCCACCGAAAAGCCAAAATTTTCTCGATGTGAAAATAAAACAAATAAATCGGAACCGGACAAGAACTTCCACTTGTCTTGATCAAAAACTGGTGAATGTATGAATACATTAGGAAGACTTGAATAAGAGACAATTTTCTCTTTTAATGATTCATCCTGTCCATAACCCATGATTAAAAAATTCCAGTTTTTAGGCTTAACCTTGACAAAACTTCTTAAGGTTTCTAAAGGATGCTTAAATTTATCATATTTGCCAAAATAAAGTATAATTTTATCTTCGTCAGATAGTCCCAATTGCTCTCTAAGCCATCTGCGACACGAAATTCTCTCAATATCTTGAGGTGGCTCAACAGAAAAAGGACAAATATTCCCCTTATTTTTAGCCAAAGGTAAAATTGATTTATCCCGTTCCAATGACGTTGAAAATAGGATTTTTTTTGCCTGATGTGTTACTGGCTTGCCAATCAGTTCTAGCCAAATTATTTTTTTTAGTTTGCCATAGGAAAAGACATAAGGATCGGTTGTTCCATGAGGGACTAAATAAAGCGGAACCTTGAGATGGCGTGATAGTTGATAGGCATAGGAAAAATGAGCTAAAAAAGCACCATGTACAATTACTCCTGATGTTTTTTCCTGGACTTTCTCTGGAATAAACGAGAAAAAGCTAGGAAAACTTGATTTTATCAGTGCCGTGAAAGGGTTGATAGAACCGGAAACAGTATAATCTGCTTCGCTAGGACTATCGTATCCAGGCATTTGTAAATCAATAAAATAACTCTCTACGGCTCTGCGAAACAGAGATGCAGCAGTGTAAGTACCCCCATGATCTGGGTGTAGGCGAGGACAAAAGTTGATAAAAAGATTTTTTTTCATATTCAAAAAATCTGGTGATCTGTTAGGCATTTTATGTATAGAGTTTGGTTTTATTCCATACAGATACTCTTCCAGTTAAGTTTCTATAAAAGTCAGCAATATAGATGGTAAGTTTATCTGGTAGTGTAGACAGTAAGACCAACCAGATTATAGCTTTTACATAAGAAAAAAGCCATTTTAACGGAAGCAATACAACAAGATTATTTTTGGATCGGGCTTCAGCAATTTCTCTCAAAGTTAATATTCTGGATTTTGGACAACTACTAACACCCAGTAGTTGCATACCTGCAATTATTAGCTCTGGTAAAAATATAGGACTACTATCCTTATTCTTAAGTTCACGCAGGAGCAATTCATAATCACCAGCAATTGAAAAAGATTCATCAAATTGCCCATGCACTTCAAATAAAGTTCTCTTATGAAAGACCCCTTGATGACATATTGAGGAAAGTTGTAAAAAACTCCTTTGCACTTGACTCCAAGGCTGATTAACAATCTCTAGCACATCACCTTGGGGAGAAACTCGTGCAACCTTACCATAAACTAGGCGGCTCTCACAATTAATATCAACAATATTGATTAATTGTTCAGATACCCTACTTAATGTATAATTGTCCCATAAATAATCATCTGAACCCAAAAAATAAATCCAGTCTCCCTTAGTTCGATCTAATCCTTTATTAAAAGCGTGATAGATTCCTCTATCTGGTTCAGATACCCAACAATCAATCTTGTCACTATTTCGCTTAATAATCTCAACCGTGCCGTCAGTAGATCCTCCATCGATAATCACTAATTCTTTATGAGGATAGCTCTGGGAAGCCACACTATCGATGCAACGTTGTAGGGTAACGGCATTGTTATAGACAGCGACAATAATACTAATAAGAGGTCTCGATTGAGGGGGAACCGAAGTCAAGCCAGCCGAAAAATTGGGTTCTAGCGCAGTTGCGTCTTTGTCTTGCTTGATTGGGGGAAGCGTCATAATTGTGATTTAAGAGGGGATTGAAGATTTTTCTGGCTAGGGCAAATTTAATATTTCTTCTACCCTGCTCGGTTTGCATACGGTTAAGTAATTTTTTTCAACATTGTCAACCTTTACACTACTAATATTTACTGTCATGTTTTGTCGTCA
>NZ_JBLZRT010000007.1:0-81984 GCF_048564745.1 Microcystis sp. | reverse complement strand
ACCCTTATCCTGACTTGATTTCAGTTTTTTCTTTGTCAGTAAGGGTGTCAACAAGGAATATTACAAATTGTTAACCGAGTCTTGAAAGCCTTGTGCTACAAAGGTTTGAAATGTTAAGAAAGATGTGACTAAAGGACAGCTTGATAAGGGGGGTGCCGATCCCCCCTTAGTCCCCCCTTTAATCCCCCCTTAATAAGGGGGACATCTGAAAGTTTTTAATACCTACCTACTTATCCTTTCCTAGAAGTGATAGCAAAATATCCCGGGCAGCTCTTCTGAAAATCAGAAAAATTTCTATATTTTTGCATCCGATTCTAGGTTTTCAATTAACCTTAAATCAAAAGCCTAGGGCTTAGATAGAAGCCATTTAAAGGATATTTATGAAAGCCAAAATCGCGATCGCTTGTCAGGGAGGCGGCAGTCAAACTGCTTTTACTGCTGGCGCCTTGAAAGCATTATTTGACAATAAAGTGCAAGACTACTTTAATATTGTCAGTCTCAGTGGTACTTCTGGCGGTGCTATCTGTGCCTTTTTCACCTGGTATGCTCTCAAAAAAGGTGATAGCATCGTTTGGAAAAGAATGATTGATTTTTGGGAAGATAATAGCGCTCGAACTCCCCAAGAACAACTATTTAATGACTCAGCTATTAAAGCTCTAGAATTAGCCAGCAAAGGATTAATTCCCCAGTATAATCTCAGTCCTTCCTCTCCGATTACTAAAACCTTATTTTCTATAGCTACCTACGGTTTACGCAGTCGCTTTACCAACTTTGATCAGTTACTAAGAGCGCATATTGACTTTTCGGAATTAGCCACCTGGGGAGCTAAACCAGAACCACCAATTTTATTAATTGGGGCCTGTAATATCCTGACAGGAAAGTTAAGTAAATTTAGCTCGCGCCAGGAAGCAGTTAAAATTGAACATATCCTAGCTTCTGCTTGTGTTCCTAACATTTTTCCTGCTGTCACCATTGAAACTATGGCCTACTGGGATGGACTATTTTCTGATAATCCCCCCATCCGTTCTTTAATTCGCCGTGAATTTGTTGGAATCGAAAATATTCCCGATGAAATTTGGGTAATTAAAATTAATCCCACCTCTAGAGATAAGATCCCCGTGCAATCCGATGATATTGCTGATCGCCGCAATGAATTAGAAGGCAATGTTTCCCTATTTCAAAGTCTCGATCAGATTGACTTTCTCAATCAATTATTTCTCAAAGGAGCCTTTAAAGAGGAATTTTTGCGCGAGATCGAATTAAAAGAACCATTTAAAATTCCTAAATCTTTCCCGGAAGATCCCGATCAAGATTACCATATTCCGATGATCGAAATGTCTGCGGAATTAGCCAATAGTCTCAACTATGAAAGTAAACTTGATCGCTCTCCTGCCAATATCCAGCGTCTGATTGCTGACGGGGAAAAACAGGGAAAACAATTTCTAGAACATCGACTAAAAGCTATGGGTTTAAGATAATTTTTGAGGGTTCAAAAACGGCAAAAATAAGGATTAAATGGCATAAAATCTGTCAATAGACTATTTAATTGATTATTATTTATTCTCCTGACTACTGACTACTGGCTACTGACTCCTAACCCTAACAACAATTTTTGATTTTTATAAGAGGTCTAATGATCACTGATTTTCATTGACTAATACCCGTCCAGATAGATCGTAAATCATAATATCCCATTGCCCATTTTTTGCCGCTTCAAAAGCCACTTTAGAACCATCGGCACTGATGATCGGATTGCGTACTTCCGCGAGCAGATCGGGAGCAATTTCCCTTCTCTGTTGAGTTTGTCGATCGTACAGATAAATAGCCGTTTTTCCCTGACGACTAGCAGTAAAAACGATATAACGACCATCTTCACTAATGGAAGGACTAGAAGCGATCTGATCGAGAGAATTTAGGCCAGGTAAAGACAGTAAACGGCGATCAATAGCATCAAAAAGATAGATAGCTTGGGAACCATTGCGATCGGAAGCAAAAACGAGATAGCGAGAGGCAAGATAGGGAGTTAATTCACTAGCAGCACTATTTAAACTTCTCCCCCCTCGATCGAAAGGAAAAGACAATAAACTGGGATAACCCGCACATCCAGTTAACAAACTAATTACAGCAACAAGACTAATAAAAAAATGACGTTTCACGGTTTGGGACTTTCAACGGGACTGCCATCGGCAATATCTAACTCGATATTCGGACCGCGATCAAGAACCTCCACATCCCATTGTCCCCGACGAGCGGATTCAAAGACAAGATAACGACCATCGGGACTAAGACGGGGATTTCGCAACCAACCGCGATAATTTTGACTCAATAACTCAGAGCGATCGGTAATGCGATCATATAAAGCGATGACGGGACGACCCTCAATAATCACCACATAAGCCAGATAACGCCCCGTTTGGCTTAAACTGGGGCTATCGGTAATTTCTTGACCCGTATATAATCCCCCTAGGGTCTGGTATTGTTTTGTCTGCAAATCATACAGCAGTATCTGATTACTACCGCGACGATTAGACAGCAAAGCAAGCCAACGACCATCACCACTCAGGGCAGGTTTTTCGTCATTATAGCGACTATTGAGGGTTCCTGTAGAGAAACCGGGGTTATTGAGATTACAACCGCCTATAACCCCTAAAAACAAGCAGATAAACAGGAAAAAGGGAGCTTTGGTCATCGGACCTACTCCTTAATAATCAAACCTAGTCGGATGATCATTACTCGACTCCCGTTCACTATTATCCGGTCTCTCCCAATCTTCTTGATCGCTCGTATCCCTAGGATCGATCGGTTGATAATCGACGTATTCACCTTTAAATGGCGGATCGTCCTCAATTATTGGGCGAGGACGACGTTTTTGTCCAGTGCGGGGCGGTTTACTGCTCGTTTCTTCACTAGCGGGACGACGACGGGGACGGGGACTGGTTTCTTCCCAATCATCACCGCTACGGCGCTGATCATAAACATCTCGATCGCTAGTGGGGGAACTATTGCGGGGACGACGATTAGCCGTTTTGCGACTGCTAGTATCGGCCGGCCGACGGGTGCGGGTGCTGCGGGGTTCCTCGTCCTGATAACTAGAAGTGCGGGAAGAGCGGGGCTCCTCGTAACCGCGTAAACGGGGATTATCTTCGTAACGTTCCTCTGGTTCGTAGGTGTCGAGGGGTTCCAATTCGGCCCGATATTCCCGACTCACAGGACGTTCATCCACAAAAGAGGTGCCGCGGCGGGCCTGTTCCGTGGTTAAACCCCGCAATTTTACCGTCTCGAAGGCAAAAAACACCGCTGCCCCAGTCAGCAAAAATTGTCCGAATTGCAAAATCGGATCCAGTCGCCACCCTTGAAAAAGTAAAATTAAACCGCACAGTAACCCAACGGCGGCAAAAAATATATCATGATCCCTGGAAAGTTCCGGCCGCACCGAGCGCAGGAAGTATAACCCGGCTCCGGCTACTGCCAGAAAAATTCCTAAGATACTGGCCGAATTCAGCCCAAAATTGACCATCTTTATCTCCCTTCTCGGTGCTTAAATTTAAGAATCGAGTCTTTATCTCTAGCCCTCAGCTTTCAGAAGCAATCCTGCTGTTTTTAACTCAAGGAGTCGATCTATATCCTAACCCCCAAGTCTAGCACTATATCTATCATCCTCGATTCTAACTTACTCGATCGAGCCTAGCTCACACAACTATTGTTGAGGAAGTGGGGAAGTGGGGAGACCACTTCGTGCGCGTTGCGGGGGGAAGTGGGGAAGTGGGGAGATTTTATCAGTGAACAGTGAACAGTAAACAGTGAACTGAAAACTCACATCTGATAACTGATAACTGATCACTGAAAAGGCTGAGATTTTAACAAAATCTTTAGGAATTACCCATTGACAGGATTGACAAAATGTGTGCTAGGGGTTTCGGGCATTTGAACCTGATTTCTTGATCACCTTTGAGCGATCGCTTCTGAAACGACCAATTTTCATCGATGCACATCATGGTTAATTTGTCAAGGGCGTAAGTCCTAATTTTAATAAGATCAGACAGAAATTTTTCTGTCATATCATAAAATTAACTTAACCCAGCCAAGAGGGAATTAGCATAGAATGTGAGTATAATTCAGGCTAAGCAAATAGTCTGCTTGTATCCATAGTTCATTCAATCCATAGAATAAGGTGTGAGGATTGACCCATGTCAAAACTAATCAAGAATTTAACAAAGGTAACTCCTTTAGTATTGGGTGCTTCCCTGGCCGCCGCAGGTGGTGCCGTAGCTCAAACTGTTTCCGGTACACCTCAACTCAAAGTTGATCCGGTAGCACAACAACAACTCGATCGCATTCAACGCGCCCAAAATAGTCAGCAGATTAATACGGGTGTTTATCAGGGTTCCATGTCCCAGGTGACTAGCGTTAACCAACTGCGGGACGTATCTCCCACCGCTTGGGCCTACGAGGCATTAAGAAGCCTTGTGGAGCGTTACGGTTGTATCGTTGGTTATCCCGACCGTACCTTCCGTGGTGATCGCGCCACCACTCGTTGGGAATTTGCCGCAGGTTTAAACGCTTGTTTAAACGTCATGGAACGCTTAATTCAAGATGGTGTCGCTGTACTCAGAGAAGATATCGATAAATTAAAACGTCTTGTTCAAGAATTTGAAACCGAACTAGCGGCTTTAGGGGCTAGAGTAGATAACCTGGAACAGCGGGTTTCTTTCCTGGAAAATAATCAATTTTCTACCACCACCAAACTCAGAGGTGAGGTAATTTTCAGTATCGCCGATAGCTGGGGTGGTCGAGCTTCCATTACAGAGATTGACGGTACGAGGGAGGATAATGGCAGCAATCAAGATGAAAGTCAAACAGTATTTAATAATCGGGTTCGACTCAACTTTGAAACCAGCTTCACCGGTAAAGATTTGTTGAGAACCCGTTTACAAGCGGGTAACTTTAACAACACTTTCAACCAAAGTGGTCCGACGAGAACCAACATGACCCGTCTGGCATACGATGACGGTCGTGACAACGATGTAACCATCGATGACTTGTTCTACCGCACTCCCATCGGCACTCCCTTCGGTGACATCACCGTTTGGGTTGGTGCTAACGCCCTTAACCTTGATGACGTTTTCATCACTGCTAACCCCTTCCTCGCCGATAGCGGCACGGGTGCTTTATCTCGCGGTCAACGCTACAATAACATCGTCTTCCGTGGTCCTTCTGGCATAGGTGCAGGGGTTCGATTCAATGTCGGCGATGTTTTCCAAGTTACAGGGGCTTATCTGGCCGGCAGTGGTGCCTCCAATCCTGAACCGGGTAACGGTTTGTTCAATGGTTCCTACAGTGCTGGCGCGCAGGTAGGTTTCTCCTTCATCAAATTTGCCGATATTAACTTCGTTTACGTTCACAGTTATCAAACCGCTGATGATATTGCTAATCCTCGTTCTGGTGGTTTATTCGGTCGCATCAGCAGCCCTCTGACGGAAACTCCCTTCGGTGACGTTGGTACTACTGCTAACCGTTTCGGTTTACAGGGTAGCGCTCAAGTTATCCCTGGAGTCTTAAATATAGGGGCATGGGCTGGTTATGCCGATGCCTCGGCCACAGGAGTTAATGAGGCGATCGGAGATAATAGCACTGGTATCTGGTCTTGGAACCTTAACTTCTCGGTTCTCGATCTCTTTGCCGAAGGTGCAGCCCTTTCTTTGGGAGGCGGTCAAGTACCCCGTTCCGACAAGGAAGATAGCACTTCCTACATGGTGGAAGCTCAGTATAAGTTCCCAGTCACCAAAAATATCCTGATTACCCCAGGCGTTTATGCGGTCTTCAATGCCAACAACTCACACAACAGCATTGTTGTCGGTGTCATCCGGACAACTTTCCGCTTCTAAGCTAACTTGATTGATTAAACAATCTAAAACGGTGGGATTTATAAATCTCACCGTTTTTTTACTTTTAACTTTTCACTGGGTATAACCATTTATGAGAAGATGATCGGAGCGTCCCAAACGCTGCTATATTTACTTCGCCTATTTAGTTGCTTATCTATGCACTCTCCGTCTTTCCCCCGTCGCACTAAAATTGTGGCCACGATTGGCCCAGCCTCGCAAAATAAGGAAACATTACGTCAGATGATCAAGGCGGGGGCGACGACATTTAGATTAAACTTTTCCCATGGCGATCACGATTACCATCGTCACAGCATTAACTTGATCCGTCAGTTAGCCTTTGAACTCAATCAACCGATTGGCATCCTTCAGGATCTGCAGGGACCAAAAATTCGTTTAGGTAAATTTGCCTGTGGGTCGATTACCCTGAAACCGGGGGAACCCTTTATCCTTACTTCTAGGGATGTGGAATGTAATCAGGAAATAAGTTCCATTAGCTATCCCTCTCTAGCCCAGGAAGTCCCAGAAGGTTCGAGAATTCTCCTTGATGATGGTAAAGTCGAAATGCGGGTGGAATCAGTGGATCGTCTGAAAGGTGATCTTTCCTGTCGCGTGGTGGTTGGGGGTGTCTTATCCAGTAATAAAGGGGTAAATTTTCCCAACGTTTATCTGTCGGTAAAAGCTCTAACCGATAAGGACAAAAAAGATTTAATGTTCGGACTGCTGTGGGATGTGGATTGGATCGCCCTCAGTTTTGTGCGTAATCCCCAAGATATTCTCGAAATTAAAGAATTAATCGCCAGTGCGGGTAAATCTATCCCCGTGATCGCTAAAATTGAAAAACACGAAGCGATCGAGGAAATGGAGGCAATTTTATCCCTCTGTGATGGTGTGATGGTGGCCAGGGGAGATTTAGGAGTAGAATTACCAGCCGAAGACGTGCCAATCCTGCAAAAACGCCTGATTAATACTGCTAATCAGCTAGGCATCCCGATTATTACCGCCACTCAAATGCTTGACAGTATGGCCAGTAATCCTCGTCCCACCCGTGCCGAGGTTTCGGACGTGGCTAATGCGATTTTAGATGGCACTGATGCGGTCATGCTTTCCAATGAAACGGCTGTGGGTCATTATCCCATCGAAGCAGTGGCAACCATGGCCCGCATTGCCGAAAGGATCGAACGGGAACAGATCAATAGTGCCGCTCGCTCTAACAATAAACAATCGATTCCTAACGCTATTTCCTCGGCAGTTAGTCAAATTGCCGAACAATTGGGGGCAGCGGCAATTATTACCCTGACAAAAACCGGCTCTACTGCCCGTAACGTCTCCCGATTTCGCCCCAAAACCCCGATTTTAGCCGTTACTCCCCATCGAGAAGTGGCACAGCAGTTACAGCTAGTTTGGGGCGTAAAACCGATGTTATTGCTCGATTTACCCTCCACCAGCCAAACTTTTCAAGTGGCGATGAATCTCGCCCAGGAAAATAACCTCCTCGCAGATGGTGATTTAGTGGTGATGACGGCGGGAACTCTGCAAGGGGTGGCTGGTTCCACGGATTTAATTAAGGTGGAAGTGGTAAAATCCCTTTTGGGCAAGGGTACGGGTATCGGCCAGGGTGTGGCTAGTGGCCGGGCGCGAGTAGCCCATAATGCCCGAGAAGTGGGTAGTTTTAGTAGTGGGGAGATTTTAGTCGTTCCCACCACCAGCGCCGAATATGTGGATATGATGCGGAAAGCTGGCGGAATTATCACCGAAGATACCGCGATGAACAATCACGCCGCTACTATCGGTTTAAAATTGGGTATTCCTGTGATTGTCGGGGTTAAAAATGCCACGAAAATTATCCGCGAAGGGGTGATCATTAGTCTCGATGCTCAACGGGGTTTGATTTATTCTGGTATTGGCAAGGGTGCGGCGACTATGAAAAACTGAGTCAGGAGTCAGTTTTTTCCCAGTTAGGAGACAGGAGACAGGAGACAGGAGGCAGCTTTTATTTATTATCCCCACTTCCCCACTTCCCCACACCCTACACCCCACACCCCACACCCTACACCCCACACCCTACACCCATTTTCACTTGTCTATGAGCGATTCTTACTCTCCTCCCGTCGATAATCCGGCCTATACTGTTGAACAAGCGATCGCTAATATCCAGCAAAGAGAAGACCTAGGAGCGCGTTATTATGCCGCTTGGTGGTTGGGTAGATTTCGTGTTCGTCAACCGGAGGCGATTTCGGCGTTAATTGCCGCTTTAGAGGACGAAAGCGATCGCACTCCCGATGGCGGTTATCCCCTGCGACGCAATGCCGCCAGCGCTTTAGGGAAATTAGATGATCTCAGTTGTCTTCCCGCTTTGATTGCCTGTCTCGACTGCGAAGATTATTATGTGCGCGAATCGGCTGCCCAGGCATTGGAAATGCTTCAGGATCGAAGCGCGATCGCACCTTTAAAGAAACTATTAGAGGGTGGCATCGAAGGGGCTGTTTTAGTGGCGGGAAAACCCCATTTAGTCCAACCCTACGAAGCGATTATCGAAGCCTTGGGAACCCTGCAAGCGACGGAAGCGATTCCCCTCATCGAACCGTTTTTAAAGCATTTCGTCGAAAAAGTGCGTTATGCGGCTGCTCGCGCCCTCTATCAACTCACGACTAACCCCCACTATGGCGATATTCTGATTAATGCCTTGCAAGGGGAAGAATTACAGCTGCGCCGTTCTGCTTTAATGGATTTGGGCGCTACGGGTTATCTGCCGGCTGCTCCTGCGATCGCTAATACTTTGGCGGAAAATAGTCTGAAACTGGTTGCTCTCAAGGAACTTTTAGAAAACCATCTAAAAACTAATTCTAGGGGCGAAAATATCTCGGAAATTCTCACTTTAATGGATAGTTTATTGTAATCAATAATTGGTTAGTTTTTATCTAAATTCAAACTCATAAAATCCAGAGGTTTTATGCTAATTCAAACTGATTATGCTGGCTGGCTAAACGAAACAATCACTCTGTTAAAACAAAAAAACTTTGATAAAGTTGACTGGGAAAACTTGATCGAGGAGATAGAAAGTTTGGGCAGAAGTCAAAAACGTGAACTCCGCAACCGGTTAACCACCATCTTAGAACACTGCCTCAAACTCTGCTATACTGACTACGTTGAGGATTATCGAGGTTGGCAAGAAACTATCGGGCGCAGTCAACGGGAACTAGAAGAACTTTTGACCGATTGTCCTAGTTTAAAAACCTACTGGGAGCAAGTATTTTTAGATTGCTATGCCACGGCTTTAAAAAGCTTGCGAGATAACCCCGATTATCAATCCTTTAACTTTCCCAATGATTGTCCTTTTCCCCAAGAAATTAGTCAGATTTTACAGAAAAAAGTTTGGCGATAAAATTATCTTTAAAAGTTTGTTGGTGGGGTTAGGAGATAGGAGTTAGCAGTCAGTAGCCGGTCGTCAGGAGTCGGGAGACAGGAGATTATTTTATTTATTCTCCCCACACCCCACACCCGTTCGGCTGAGCTCACGGCCGAAGCCCACACCCCACACCCCACTCCCCCACTTCCCCACACCCCCACACCCCACACCCCAACCCCTCATCCCCTCCAATGATAACCAATGCTTCCCACCGTTGAGACTTTAATTATTGCCGTCGAAAAAGCCGACTCAGCTAATGAGTTACTAACAGCCGTGGAAAACTTAGCCGCCGCCAAAAGTGAAGCGGCAATACCCACCCTCACCGATGTGCTGAGATATAATAACCCCGGTGCCTCCGTGGCAGCAGTGGATGGTTTAATCGCCATCGGCAAAGCGGCGGTTCCCTATTTACTGGCCAACCTAGACGGTTATAATTATGGGGCGAGAGCTTGGGCAACCCGCGCCCTAGCAGGAATTGGCGATGTGCGAGGATTGGACTTATTGCTTGAGGCGGCGGTGAGTGATTTTTCCTTTAGCGTGCGGCGAGGGGCGGCTAGAGGCTTAGGAAATATAATTTGGTCTGATTTGGAGGAAAGTCGGGTTTCTGAGGCTCATAAGGCTGTTTTTACGGCACTGGAGAAACTTTCGCAAGGGGATGCAGAGTGGGTGGTTAGATATGCGGCGATCGTCGGATTGGAGGGGTTAGGAACTGCGGCGGCGGCATTTCGCGGGGCGATTCGGGAACTTTTAGGACAGATTCGGGAGACGGAAGCGGAAATAGTGGTAAGATTGCGCGCCGATCAAGCTCTGGAACACTTACAATAAGCCTAAGTCGAAAGTAGAAAAACTTATTTCTCTACAGGGAGAAACAATTACACTAACATTCTATGAAATATTGGCAGGAAATTTTAGCGATCGCTCAACGAATTTTAGTAGAATTAATCCGGCGCGGGCGTAGCTTAATCCTCTGGGGCATTTTCCCGATCCTTGTCCTGCTCTTAAATGGCTATATTATGGCAGAAAAAGGCAAAATTGAGCTTGACGAGGCGATGGCTCTGGCTACTCCTCCCACCCTCGTCGGGGCGGCACTTTTCTTTAGTTGTTTGGGGGGAACCGTGGCGACGGTAGTGGCAGAAAGGGAGCAACAAACGATTAAACGGTTATTTTTATCGCCTTTAAGCGGTGTTTCCTATTTTATCGGCATTTTTCTCGCCCATTGTGCGATTGCCGCCTGTCAGACAGTTTTAGTTTATTCTATTGCTAAACAGTATGGAGCCACTTTTAAAGGCTCAATTCCTCTAGAATTATTAATTATTTTTCTTAGTATCACCGCCTATGTGGGTTTAGGATTTATCCTCGGTACTCAACTGGCGAAAAGAACAGAAGATGTTAATGCTTTGGTGGGAACTTTTGGGGTTCCTTTATTAATTTTAGGCGGCGTTTTTCTCCCAACTGCTTTATTCCCCGACAATATTCTATCTCTGGCTAAATATAACCCGATCTACCACATGAATGAAGCTTTAATTGCTGTTTGGGCAAAGGGCGAAAATCTACAAGATATTAACTCTCATTTTCGCTTTCTCTGTCTTTTTGCTCTAGCTATGGTAGCAGGTGGTTGGCTTACCTATCGACAAATGTTAAACCTTGAACGCCGACTGTAAATCAGTTATCAGTTATCAGTTAGAAAAGGCAAGAGTATTCATTAATTTGTCTTCCCATATCTTCCACTCCCTAATCCTGTCCCCTGACTCCTGACTATCCTTGTTACTTTATTAAAAATGCTGACTATTAATAATATCAAAAAAAATTACGGAAGACGCTTAGTATTAGATCAATTAAACTTTCATATTGAAGCGGGGGAAATTTACGGTTTACTCGGTCCCAATGGTGCGGGAAAAACCACCACTATTAACTTAATTTGTAATTTATTAAAACCCTCATCGGGAGAAATTACCTTTAATTATTTGCCAATTTCCAGAGTTACTAAAGAATTAATTGGGGTTGCCCCGCAAGAAAATTTGTTGTACAAATCCCTTACTTGTGAGGAAAATCTCAACTTTTTTGCTCAGATTTATGGACTCGATCGCCACCAGCGTCGTCATCGGATTAAAACCAGTTTATCCGCAGTAAATTTGCTTGATCGCGCCCGTAGTCCAGTGGAAACTTTAAGCGGTGGAATGCAGCGCCGGATGAATATTGCCGTGGCTATTGTTCATCAGCCAAAATTATTAATTCTCGATGAACCAACCACCGGTTTAGACATCGAATCTCGCTATGAAATTTGGGATTTAATCGGAGAATTACGGCGACAGGGAATGACAATTTTATTAACTACCCACCTCCTCGATGAAGCACAGCGTCTCTGTCAACGTATCGGGATTTTAAAACAAGGTCGTATTATTGCCGAAGGTAATTTAAATCAGCTGCGTCAGCATATTCCTGCGAAAGAAATTATTATCATGGATACCCAGGATCAAGAAGCGGCAATAAATCGAGGTAAACAATTAGGATTTACTCCCAAATTTTACGGAAAAGATTTAGCTTTTTGGTTACATGAACATCTAGAATTAAGCGAGATTATTCAGGCATTCGATGGCATTAATATTGATTCTCTCGCCCGTCAGACGGTACAGTTAGAACATATTTATATGGAAATTATGAATCAATTTTAACCACGTTTTTGAAAATTCAGGTTGATGATCGGCATTTTTTTCAGTAATTGGCCTCGATTAAGCTAAATCGCCGTTTTTCTTACCGTCATGATCATCTATAATTTTTGGATAGGTTCTATTAATTGGAGACAGAATCAATAATGAAATTAACCTCTATCACTGGGTTATTGAGTCTATCGGCGGTATTATTAAGCTCACAGCTACCGGCAGCGGCGCAAAATTGTCGGCCACTTTCTTTATTAGGGGGTGAGGGTAGTGAAATTACCAAAACCGTCTCGCAACCCACTATTCCGGGGCCTTTCGGTGTCACGATAACTCGTAATAATTGGAATACCGATTGGGCAGTTCCGGGGGGTAGAAGTTTTCAGAGGTTTATCGTTACGGTTTCTGTTCCCAGGGCTGCCTCCTTTGATATTCGGCTGTTTCTCAAGTATAGCGATCAAACTAATGAGGAATTTTTTAATACTAATGGAGTACGAATCGAACCCGATAAACCCTTAACAATTACTGCCACAGTACGCGCAAATGATCAACCTTTTCTAGTCAATCTTTTTGTCAATGGTATTCAGCACATTGGTAATACCTACACCGCTTCTGTTGTCGGTTGTGAACGATAAAATATATAGGGTGTGCTGAACAAGTTTTTTCTGGGGGCAGGGTGTGGGGTTTTAAGCTAAGAGGCATTTTAATCGCCTATCCGATTAGCTGAATCTCTCCCAATCCCTTTACTGTTGCCTCTTGTTTCATCTCAACAGGCAATTTATACTAAATCCAGTTATTAAAGACTGATTATCTATTCCTCCTTTTGCCTCTTGCCTCTTGCCTATCCTCATAAGTAGCCTATACTCAACGGATTTAGTATTAAATGCGCGGGCAGCCCCGGACTTTACTCTCTACCCCGATTGACCTTCAGTGGGAAAATTAGATCAATGCACAATTAAGGATTTTTGTCAAGAAAATAATATTAAACTTATTATTGATGTCTGCCATGCCCACGCCCAAATTATCTGGCAATTAGCGATTAATTGCGCTACCCTAACTAATATCCCCCCATTTGCCTCGATTTAGAACTGGCTTTTATCCGTCCCCACCTTATTATCGATTTTTTTCGGGAATATTATGTCTGAAACTATCACTCCCGCCATTAGCGATCGCATCTGTAAACACATGAATAAAGATCACGGTGATGCCGTGCTTTTCTACGCTCAAGTTTACGGCAATATTACCGATGCAGAAACCGCTCAAATGCTCTCCATCGATCCCGAAGGCATGGATTTAGCCATAGAAAAATTAGGGGAGAGTCAAACAATTAGAATACCTTTTGAGCGCACCCTAGAATCAGCCAAGGATGCCCATAATATTCTGGTTGAGATGCTAAAAGTTAATCAAACCACCCCTTGACAAAGCTCGATTTTGCGCCATAAATCTAACAACCTTGTTGGATAAAACTTTTAGACTTTTTCGCCATTAAAAAGTGTCAGCCATGGGGGTAATCCGGGGGAAATTGAGCTACTTTTTCCCTGAAAATATGTAAAACCCCACACCCTACCCCCCGGAAAAACTTTTTCAGCAGACCCTAGTTATAGCTTGAATTGCTTTTCTATCAAAGACACGATCCAACTTCTGGGTAAAAAACGGGGCAGATTGACGATAATTTTATTAGCCAATTTACCGGCTACCACGTTGGGGCGTTTGTTTGCCAAGGCAGTTAAAGCCTCTTGTACCACCACTTCCGCCGAATCTAACCGGCCGTTTTTGCCCATAAAGGCACTGGGAAATCGGGCCACCTCAAAAAAATTCGATTCCGTCGGACCGGGGCAAAGAGCGAGGATTTCAACGCCTTTGTCCTTATTTTCTGCCCAGAGAGACTCGCTAAAACTGAGGACAAAGGCTTTTGTCGCCGCATAAACGGAAAGATAGGGGAGCGGTTGAAACCCAGCAATGGAAGCAACATTGATAATTGCCCCCCCAGCACCAGCAAGCATCGGACGGAGAAAATAGTGGCTTAATTCCACCAATACCAGATTATTTAACTGGATCATTTCTAACTGTCGGGCTAAATCCTGCTCGCTAAAAGCACCATAACCACCAAAACCGGCATTATTTACCAGTAAATCAACGTTGATTCCTTTTTGGTTCACCGTATCATATACTAGCTTTCCCGCCCCAGCAACGGTCAGATCTTGGACGATAACCGTCACTTTTACCCCGTATTGTTCCCCCAATTCCGCTGCTAATTGTTCTAGTTTATCCCTAGATCTAGCGACTAAAATTAGCTCCATTTGCCGTTGGGCAAGTTGACGAGCAAAGACGACACCGATACCGGTGGAAGCGCCGGTAATGAGGGCTGTTTTCATAGAAGATCAACTAAAAATAGCTTTTTTGCTGGAATTTTACCACAATTACCCTTCCATTTACAGTTCTTAACTTGGCGGGGAAGGCATTTTTTCAACTCAGAATATATGTTAGGCTAGAAATAGAACAAAGGTCGAGGGAGGTACACAAATGACAGTTATAAGCTTCACTGATCAAGATATTGCCAAGTATACCGCCGCTGATATGGCTTCTTTAGCCGAACGACTAGAAAAAGATGAGTATAGTAACCCCTTCGAGGCTTTGCGGGATTGGCATCTGTTGCGGGCGATCGCTTTTCAAAGGCAGGAATTAGCCGAACCTTATCTTTATCTGTTGGATCTAGAAGCCTACGATGAGGCTTAAAGTGGCTTAGTTAAATAAAACTTAACACAAATTACTGGGGGTGTGAGACTAGCACACCCATTATTTTTGATTATGATATTCTCCGGCTGAAAAAAGCCCCTAGCTTTTTGCCCCTTATTTCCCTACTATCAATAACAAAGTATTTTTAGGCGATCGACTAAATTATGGGCAAACAATACAACGTTTATGGGATCGGTAACGCGCTTGTCGATATGGAATTTCAAGTCTCCCCTGAATTACTGCAAGAATTAGGCATCGATAAAGGAGTGATGACGCTGGTGGACGAAAATCGTCAAACCCAGTTGATGGAAAAATTGGCTCTTGATTGTAAACGCAGCGGTGGCGGATCGGCGGCGAATACCCTAGTAGCGATCGCTCAGTTGGGGGGTAGAGGTTTCTATTCCTGTAAAGTGGGCAATGACGAATTAGGTAAGTTTTATCTGCAAGATCTGCGGGCCTGTGGTTTGCATACCAATGAACACGGCGGCGAAAAAGAGGTGGGAATCACGGGAAAATGTCTAGTGTTCGTCACTCCCGATGCCGATCGCACCATGAATACTTTTCTCGGCATCACCGGGGAAATTTCCGAACGGGAATTAGTCCCTTCAGCGATCGTTAATGCCGATTATCTCTATCTCGAAGGTTATCTCGTCACCTCTCCCACTGCCAAAGCTGCCGCTATTAAAGGGCGAGAAATTGCTCAGGCTGCTGGAGTCAAAACCGCTTTATCCCTGTCGGATCCCAATATGGCGATCTTCTTCCGAGAGGGATTACTGGAAATGATCGGAACCGGGTTAGATTTCGTTTTCGCTAATGAGTCGGAAGCTTTGACTATTTCCGGCAGCGAGGAAATCGAGTCAGCGATCGCCTATTTTAAAACCATTGCCAAAGGATTCGCTATCACCCGGGGTGCCAGTGGTTCTTTGATCTATGATGGCGAAAATCTCCTGGAAATTGACCCCCATCCCGTACAGGCGATCGATACCGTCGGCGCGGGGGATATGTACGCAGGTGCGTTTCTCTACGGCATTACCCACGGTATGGGTTACAAAGGGGCGGGAAATCTCGCTTCTCTAGCGGCTGCCCGGGTGGTTTCTACTTTTGGGGCGCGTTTACAAACCGAGGAAATTCAATCCCTGCGCGATTCGATCGTTTTGGGATAGGTTTTGTCGGTGATCAGCTTTCAGTCATCGGGAGTCAGGTTTTTTCTCCCTGCTCCCTGCTCATAGTCTTAACGAGTAATTTAGATAGGGTTTGCTGAATAAATTTGAAATGTAGGCAAAGTAAGGGTTTTGGGGCTTTTCTCGCGAAACAGGTGCAAGATTTTGAGAGAATCGTCGTTCAAAACCTTGCGTCTTCATCGGCCCGCGTCCTGTAGGGGCGAAGCATTCGGGCAATAACCTATCGGTGAAAACGTAGATTTTCTATCCGAATGCTTCGCCCGTACTTATTGAGCAAACCCTAGATAGTCATACTAAATCCTGTTTAAAAGTTATAGGAGAGCGGGGAGAAGGGAGCGGGTTTTTCAAGTTGGATTGGGGGTTAATCATGCTATTAAAAACCGATTCAGTATAACGGTAAAGTTAGACCGTCTTCACCGATAACTTTGGCTGAGTCATAGCGCCTCAATTGTAACGCGCCCACCTTCCACTGCCTCAATCTGAAGTTTAAAGCCATACAAAAGACCCATCCCCACACATCATACGGGCTTTCTCTGGCTGCGACTGCCAAAACGGAAGACGGCTCTATGTCCAATCCGAATCAGCCAAGGTTGAGCATCAGGGACACGCTCCTAGAGATGATCGGTAGCAGTAATCGTATCGTCGGCAAGCTCAAACGCTCCAGTTTCGATGTCGATCGCCACAATTCTCCCGTGATTTCCCTCCTCCACTTGAGAACGTACCTGAGACTCATAAATCTCATTACCACGTCGAGGGAATTCTTCTTTGCTGTAGCGGGGTTGACGAACTGTCATTGGCTTGACCCTGGGGCAACTTTTGCCCTCTATTTTAACCTAAACATTGGGAATTTTCGCTAACATTCCCCAACTAGGCCTACAAGGGCGGCATCGCACTTAAACCCACAGCTTCAATCAATGGGCATGGTGCGTTCCCCAAAAATCGATCGCTGGAGCAGTAGCACTTGCATTAGGGAACGCACCCTACAAGATACGCGATCGCACTTGCATTAGGGAACGCACCCTACAAGATCGGCGATCGCGCTACAAGAGAAAATCTAAGCACCGCCCAACATGCTCATAGTAATCCAGGTACTCCTCCTTTGTGACTTCCCAAGCAATACTTTCATCAGAACCAGGATGTGAAACACGATTAGAGTTTCTACGATCAAATAGGTTTCTGACTTTTATACATACCTCATGCTGGATACCCTTTGATTGCAAGAACTTAACTACATCGTTGACATCATAATTTTTCTTGTTTGCTTGTTCCTGTTTTATACAAACGGCATGAATTTCATTAACTAAATGATTAAGTGCAACGGAATAAGATGCGCTTTTCTCACTTAAAACTCGTAGCTTTGTCTGTTCAAGAACATCAGGCATCTCAGACAACTTTTTCATGTGCATACAGGCAAGATTATAGTATCCAGGCTGATGACAATTTAACTTGCAATCAAGGAAAATACCAATAATGTTACTCATGTGAAAGTTTTGCTTCAGCTTCTCTAATAGTTTTATATCAGCAAATTTAGTCTGACACAAGAACTTGATAATTAAGTCGGCATCCCCTGTAGTGATAATTGTCTTATCTAAACAAAACTTCCTAAAATTATTAGTTGCAGTCGTATCTTTAAGTAGAATGATTAATATTTCAAGGGGCTGTACTTTAACTAAATTAAAATCAAAATCATTAAAAATTTTCTCTATTTTTTCCTTGTTTTCTGGTTTATCAAGGATCTGCTCAACACTTTTGTCAAATACTTCTTGAAGAATTTCCTCTTGTACTGAATCACCTCTCACAAAATAGTCTTCTACTCTGGAGTTTTTAATTTTCCTTAACTCTTCAAATATTTCTTCTAGTTTATCTTGAGGAGTTTTAGTAGGGGGTTCGGATTCCTCCTCTTCTTCCTCCTCGTCTTCTTGAATAGCACTAAAATATTCATCACTGGGAGATGACTTTCTAATATTTTTCAATAGCTCCTCTTTTTCTTCTTCTTGAGATAGTCTGTAAAGCCGTGTTTTCAGATTAAGCTTGAGACCAAGCTGACTATATAGAACCTCGGCGATTTGAGAAGCAATTGAATGAACGAACAAACCCTGATCCTTTTGATCAATAATATCTTTGAATGTTATAGAGATATAAATGTCATCGGTGTATCTAATAATCTTATGCGAGTCAACAACATGTTTGTAGCTATTCAGTACATCGTCAATGAATAGATCACCAAAAACTAAATACAAGTATCCAAGGAAACTTGAAATAATATTGTTGTCTCCTTGAGGTATGCCAGACTTACCATTCGAGATGAATTGAAATAAGCAAATAATTTGCTCCCTTGTAAACATGTCATAAGCCAAATTAGCCTGAACACTTGGCTTGATAAAACGGCTGAGAAGGCTTAACAATGTTGATATTGATAACTCATTAAAATAATTTTCAATATCAAGCTTTAATATTACTTTGCTTGCGTTGTCTAACTTAGTTTCTTCTTTAATTTTTAACTTAAACTGCTCGTGAAAACTACGATAATATACATTCTTTGGATTGATTTGGAGCTTGTTGGATTTGTAGGTGAGGTTGCCACCATAAAAAGCTTCAATGCTATCAATCTTTTTATATGTTTCAATTAAGAATTCTTGCGATAACTTAAGCAAATAAAGCCCGATGGAATAGTATACAGTTCTCATTGGGTAGGTAAAAAATTTATAATCTCTTAGCCCTAGCCCTGGTTTAGGAATGACGTAGGAGAGAACAGAAAACTCTTTCTTTAAACCATAAAAGAGGCTACTGGATATTTTTATATTGAAATAGTCTTGTGTTGGATGGTTGAGGCAATTTATATCTAGCCTCTCATAATAAAACATACTGAGAGTATTAAAGTGCCTATTGTTCATCTTCTGCTTAATCTGAAAATTAAGAAGATCCAGTGCATCTTGCCATAGGTCGAAGTTTATGAAATACCCAAGTTGGGTTGTGCCACTTTTGGTCATTGCTCAATTTCAACAGAAGCCTTGTTTTAATCTAGAGCGCCCATGAAGTAAGCCCTTCCTTCACATGCTGATAATCTTTTGGGCCTGCTCCCTAAGGGCTATGCGGCATAACGGCTAAGTTGAGCGGCGGCTAATATCCTTTGCACCACTATCAATATCTCTCGCTCGTCCGCTCCAACGTGTTGTTAGACCGTGTTTTCGAGATAAGGTAACAACTTCTCTGCCACTTTCAGCTTGTTGCTTTTGCAAATCAGCAAAGATGGCTTTCAAGTCATGATTGAATGACCGAGAGTACTCTTCACGAATTTTGTGGATCTCTTCCACAATCTCATCCTGAAACATAATCAACCTCCGAGAAGTTCATAGGGTGTACAAAGAATTGGCAACTCGTAGCCAAAATCAAGGCTGATCTCTGCCAACTTTCCCTGAATTTGAGCATTGGCGATGTGCTTGCAATTCCAGGTGAGCAGGTAATCCATGCCGTGAACGGTTGCGACGGCGATATGAACAGCATCAATATCAGCTTTTGCGGGAAGGTTGCTGCGTTCCAAAAATTGCTCTGCTAAATCTAGCACAGCTTGGTTCAAGTCGAGTAAAGATAGATTAGCAAGGATTTCTAGTCGTTGAGATGCGATCACAACATCACCTTGTGAGGTTTCTTTCACGACCGCTTGGGATGAGTAAAGTTGAAAATCGCCGCGACGTGTATTCCACCACTCCTTCGTCACCTCAATATTTGCGGCCACAACAATATCTCTGCTGGGTCGAGCAGTAAGATAGCCTAAGATACTGGTTTCAATATAGACGGTTTCGCTCACGGCAATCTAGAAAATCTATCCAATGCCTATCCTACCGCATTTAATCTTGGTTCTGAGGGTGTTGGGTAACAGTCGTCAACCCAACCTTGTACGTGAAATATTCTTGTCAGCATAAAGTTGCCGCAGAAAGCGGTAGTCCCTGATCAAGCAACAGCTTCATAGCGATTAGGAAGTTCAATGATGCGATCATCCAAGTAGGAAGAGGCAAAAATTAGGACTTGTCGAATATCTTCATCCTCCAGTTCCGGAAACTCTTGATGTAATTCTGCTCGATCGGGATAAGTTGCCAGTAGCTCAATCACTCGACGAACCGTAAGGCGAAGGTTACGGATGCAGGGTTGCCCATTCATACGGTTTGGATTGCTCGTAATACGATCTAGTTTCATTAGAGTAATTCTATTGCTTCATGATCACTTTAACCTTTAGCGGGAGTAAGGGACTTGCGCTTTGATAATGTACCATTTAGGGCTGGTCTTATTCTTCTAGAGAGCGATTTTCTGGCTGGGATATTATTCCCACGCAAGTCCCTAACTACTGGTTTAAGGTAAATCCGTCGCCCCCATCAAAAAGCGATCGCATTCCCTGGCAGCCCCGCGACCTTCATTAATCGCCCAAACCACCAAACTTTGACCACGACGACAATCTCCCGCTGCAAAGACTTTCGGTAAGCTAGTGGCAAATTGACCGTGTTCGGCCTTGATATTGCTGCGGCCATCCTTTTCTAGTCCCAAATCATCGAGTAAAGGCTGTTCTGGTCCCAAAAATCCCATGGCCAATAGAACCAATTGCGTCGGGATGAATTTTTCGGTTCCTGCCACCGGTTGGGGGATAAACTGCCCTTTTTCGTTGCGTTGCCATTCCACCTGTACCGTGTGAATCCCTGTGACGTTACCCTCGCTATCCCCCTCGAATTTAGTCGCTGTGGTGGTATAAACCCGGGGGTCATCGCCAAAACGGGCGGCTGCTTCCTCTTGTCCATAGTCCAGACGGTAGATTTTTGGCCATTCGGGCCAGGGATTATCGGCGGCCCGTTCGCGGGGCGGTTGCGGCATAATCTCTAATTGGGTGACGCTACGGCAGTTATGACGCAGGGAAGTCCCCACACAGTCGGTTCCCGTGTCACCACCGCCGATAATTACTACGTCTTTACCCGCAGCCGAGATAAAATCCTCCCCCGGCTGTCCGTCTAGTAGTGCTTTTGTATTAGCTGTGAGAAATTCCATGGCGAAGTGAATGCCCTTTAATTGGCGACCTTCGATGTTCAAATCCCGGGGTTTGGTGGCTCCGGTACAGATAACCACGGCATCATATTCGTTTAATAGGTCTTGGCTGCTGATATCCTTGCCCACTTCCGTGTTACAGACCATTTTTACCCCTTCCTGTTCCAGCATCTGGAGACGACGCAGAACCACTTCTTCCTTATCTAACTTCATGTTAGGGATACCGTACATCAACAGGCCTCCGGGTCGGTCGGCCCGTTCGTAAACCGTCACCCAGTGACCAGCTTTATTTAACTGGTCGGCAGCCGCTAATCCAGCAGGTCCGGAACCGATCACAGCCACTTTTTTGCCGGTACGGATGGCGGGGGGATTGGCAGTAATCCACCCGGATTCCCAACCTTTGTCGATAATCGAACATTCAATATTTTTGATCGTAACGGGGGGATTATGAATACCGAGAACACAGGAACCCTCACAGGGAGCGGGGCAGACTCTACCGGTAAATTCGGGGAAATTATTGGTTTTATGGAGGCGATCAAGGGCTTCTCGCCACAATCCTCGATAGATTAAATCATTCCATTCGGGAATCAGGTTATTAATCGGGCAACCACTGGCCATGCCACTAATTAGGGTTCCCGTGTGACAAAATGGTGTACCACAATCCATACAACGGGCGGCCTGATTGCGGAGTTTATCTTCTGGCATGGGAAGATGAAACTCATCCCAATTATGAAGGCGATCAAGGGGGGTAAGTTCGGAAGGAAGTTCACGCAGGAATTCGATAAAGCCAGTCGGTTTGCCCATAGTCTTTTTTATCTCTGTCGTTTATTCCCTATCTTCCTTCAGGGTTCGATCGATCCCCGCAACTTTACCGATTTCTTTAATCTTATCGGCAACTCAGTGGACTAACAGGCGGTAATTTTGACAAATTCGGGAATTAACTAGGGTCTGCTGAATAAATCTAAAAACCTTGCTGGATAAGACTTTTAGCCTTTTTTGAAATCCAAAAGTACCAGATATGGGAGTGATCAGGGGGAAATTCAGCTACTTTTTCCCTGAAAATTAGGTAATTGACCCCCTCAAAATCGGTAAAACCCCACACCCCACACCCTACACCCTACACCCTGCCACTAGGAAAAACTTTTTCAGCAGACCCTAACTATTGAGTTAAAAACAGGCTATTTCAAGAGGAAGGGGGCAATTCTAACGGGATAGCCCCGATTATTCCCTTACGAAAATCATTGAGTAACTGCATGGCTGCCCTTTCTTTATCTTCTTGATATTTGAGATTGGCCAATTTTTCGATAAAATCTTCCCCGGTCATGTCTAGAGTATTCAACCCATAACGAGATTGTAAAAGACCTTCATAGTGTAATTCTATTAATAAATCGACAAAAGCCGCCGCTATCCTTTGGTTATCATAACCAGCATCCCCAATATCCTCACAGATAGCTAATTTCACCGCATCCCTTTGATTATCTAAACGGGAAGGGATCACCCCTGGCGCGTCTAATAATTCCAAGGTGTCGGAAATTCGTACCCATTGTAATTGTCGCGTTACTCCGGCCCTGCGGGCGCTGGCAACGACTTTTCGCCCTAATAAACGGTTAATCAGGGCAGATTTACCCACATTGGGAAACCCAATCACCACGGCGCGCACTGGACGGGGTAACATTCCTCTTAGTTGGCGTTTTTGGTTAATTTCATCGCCAATTTTTTCCGCCGCTTTGATAATTGCTTTAACTCTTTCTCCCTGTTTAGCGTTAGTAAAATAGACGGTTTCTCCTTGACTTTTAAACCATGTTACCCATTGTTGCTGGGCAGATTCGGGAATCATATCGAGACGATTTAAGATTAACAAGCGCGGTTTATTGCCAATCCAATCGTCCACCTGGGGATGATGGGAGGCTAAAGGAATGCGAGCATCGCGCACTTCTAGGACCACATCCACGAGTTTAAGATGTTCCTTGAGTTTTCTTTCCGCTTTGGCAATATGACCGGGATACCATTGAATTAACGACATGGGAGATGGGAGTATAAAATTAAATCTTATCAGAAATAGTCCCTAGATAGCTAAGTAGGTAGGTTTTAAAAATTGTCAGATTCCCCCTTATTAAGCTATCCATTAGTTACATCTTTCTTAACATAAAATTTGACAAAAAGAAAAAAGTGTGCCTGATGGCTCAAGGGAGTTCTATGGCCGAACTAATTTGATCAGATAGTTTGCAAGTCTGGCTGATATCATCTAACCTTCGCGGTTCCAAGCAAATAGTTTCAACGCTGATCTCACGGCCGAAGCCTGAGAGAAGCCGAGGGGTCGCCTTTTCTACCTAAAAAAACCCAAGAGAAGCAATTATTAAGTCTAAACTGGTTGTGTCTTGAACTGCCAAAACTATTGGATGTTCTTTGATTCTTTCTACTGTACTTTTAGCTTGGGCGGCAATTAGATCTGAGGGGTGAAAATAGGGTGAATTCCAAAAGTCGGATGTGGCACTGGCGGCGGCTAGATTTCCCGAGGCTTGTGGCACACTTATACTAGGTTGGCTGGCGAAGTTTTCCACGATACTGATTAATCCTTTCTTTCTTCTCGTGTCCCCTAGATCTGCATACTGTAATTCTTGGGCTGCCCATTTCTCCATTTTTTTGCTCACCTCGACCTTGATACTAAATCCGTTGAGTATAGGCTACATATCAAGACAGGCAAAAGGCAAGGGGCAAGAGGCAACAGGAAGAATAAATAATCAGTCTTTAACAACTGGATTTGGTATGATTCCTTCTTTCAAAACTATGCCTATCAATCGTTTCCCTTTTTTTTATTTTCTTATCTTTTTGTTAAGAAAAATCTGACTAATCGATAGCTTAATAAGGGGGGTTTGACAATTTTTAACACCTAACTACTTATTTTCTGCCTCTTGCCTGACTGGGAGTCGCAAGTCTAAGCTAAGGATAGCCGGCCAACCCGTACCGACCACCGGATAACTGATAGAATGAATGATTCTCACGCTAATTCTCCTGATCAATCCTCAGAAGAGACAATAGATGAAACCAATTGGGTAGATCTGGGGGAAGAGGAGAAACCCTTAGATAAACCCACTGCCAAACCTATGCAACCATCTCCTCTCAAGTCTATCGCTACCCTGATCACGGTGGAGACGGCTTTTTTGGCCAGTGCTACCAGTTTAATCTGGTTAATTGATTATTATTTTCCCCTCGGACCGTTATTAAGGGTTTTCTTCCCGATTCCTATCGCTTTAGCCTATTTACGTTGGGGCGCTCGTTGTGCTTGGATGACAGCATTAGTTTCTAGTTTACTTTTGTCGGTGTTAATGGGACCGACTCGCAGTATCGTCTTTTTGATTCCCCACGGCCTGATGGGGTTACAATTGGGGCTATGCTGGCGCCGGGGTGCGCGCTGGGAATTTTCTATCTTGACTGGGGGACTGTTGGGGGCTTTTGGTTTATTCTTTCGTTTTTGGCTGTTTTCAATTCTTTTAGGCGAAAATCTCTGGTTATATGTGATTACCCAAGCGACTAATTTTATTGATTGGATTTTCACCCAGTTAGGGATTCTCGCTAAACCGACGCTGCTGCAAGTGCAATCGTTAGCAGTTGTGGGTATATTTGTCAATAGTTTATTATACTTATTTGCCGTGCATTTAGTGGCGTTATTAGTTCTTGATCGCCTCGGTAATCCGATTCCTCGTCCGCCCAAATGGGTACAGGTCATACTAGATTATGAGTAATTATTTAGGGACTTGCGCTTTGATAATCTACCTTTTGGGCGAACGCAGTTCGCCCCTACATTGTGGACAAAATCCGTTACTGTAGGGGCGCAATGCTTGCGCCCTCCGAGCGTTCAGGTTTGCTGATCACTCTAAGTAGGGGGAGAGCCTTCGAGCGCCTCCGCAGCTAAGGGACTTGCGCTTTGATAATATGCCATCTGGCCGGTCTGATTCTTCTACAGAGCGATTTTCTGGCTGGGATATTATTCCCACGCAAGTCCCTTAGTGCTTTATGGTCAGTATCTCCAGTCAACTGTTAATCGATCATTTTTCCCCGATTATCGTCTTGTCAGAGAGTGACCGAGTGAGTTATAGTCGTCTATAAGACTCGATTAAAGCATTTCTTAAAAGAATCGTGGTTTTTGGAAAATCGAAAAGTGCGCTATTTTCCCTTCCACAGAAACCTGTTGCCGAGGGGAGTAACTCAAAAACTCCTTTTTTCCTAGATTCTGATAGACAGAACCGGCGGAAACGGATAAAAAATGCTGTTATCGAGCAAGACTCAGGGATTAATTGAAAATCTCGTCTCCTGGCTGTGCTTGTCCAATTGTGGGTCAAGCCGGCACTTGCCAAACAGACTTAACAACTGAAACCAAGACTCAGTTCCCACGTCTGGGGGGCAGATGAATATCAAGATGAGGCTTTAACGATGCGGACTCATCTTCTTAGAACTTTCTTAACAAGACCAGATTTCCGGAAGTAGCCTCAAAGCATAGACAAATAGCCCATGGTCCGTCGCTTTTGAAACCGAAAGATTGAGGAAATTGAATGCCAAAACAAATAATCATAGCCGAACAACACCATATAGCGGCTGTTTTTTGGGAAGATCAAATTCAGGAATTAGTTGTAGCCACAGGTAATCAGCAGGTGGCCGACATCTATCTAGGATTAGTAGAAAACGTCATTCCTGGGATAGATGCAGCCTTCGTCAATATTGGCGATGCGGAACGCAATGGCTTTATCCATGTCACCGACCTAGGCCCCTTAAGACTGAAAAAAACCGCCGGTGCTATCACGGAATTACTGGCCCCCCAGCAAAAAGTGCTGGTACAGGTAATGAAAGAACCCACTGGCAATAAAGGACCGCGACTAACGGGAAATGTCACTCTCCCCGGTCGTTATCTGGTATTGATGCCCAATGGTCGTGGGGTGAATCTTTCCCGTCGCATCCGCAGTGAAGACGAGCGCTCCCGTTTACGAGCCTTAGCGATTTTGGTCAAACCAGCGGGGATGGGGTTGCTGGTACGCACCGAGGCCGAAGGCAAAGCGGAAGAGGCGATTATCGAGGATTTGGAATTTCTGCAAAAACAGTGGGAGAGCATCCAACAGATGGCCGTCAGCACCCGGGCCCCGGCCTTGCTGAACCGCGATGATGACTTTATTCAAAGGGTTTTGCGGGATATGTACAGTGCCGATGTCAATCGCATTGTTGTGGATAACCCGATGGCGGTAAAACGAGTTAAACAGCAATTGACGAACTGGGGCGGCGGCAAGGCTCTCGAAGGGGTTTATATCGACTCCCATCGGGAAACCCAGCCAATTCTCGACTATTTCCGGGTTAACGCCGCCATTCGCGAGGCCCTGAAACCCCGGGTTGATTTACCCTCCGGCGGCTACATTATCATCGAACCGACGGAAGCTTTAACGGTAATTGATGTTAACTCTGGTTCCTTTACCCGTTCGGCCACGGCCCGGGAAACCGTACTCTGGACTAATAGCGAGGCCGCCACAGAAATCGCTCGACAACTGCGCTTGAGAAATATCGGCGGTGTGGTGGTGGTGGACTTCATCGATATGGATTCCCGTCGCGACCAGTTGAAACTGTTGGAATTGTTTAATAAGTCCCTGAAAAGCGATAAAGCCCGGCCCCAGATTGCCCAATTATCGGAATTGGGGTTAGTGGAATTAACTCGTAAGCGTCAGGGGAAAAACATTTATGAATTATTCGGCAAAACCTGTGACCATTGCGGCGGACTAGGCCATTTAGCCCATCTACCCGGAGAAGGCAACGCCATCGCCCTAGAAACCCCCACCCTTAGCCGCGCGGAAAAAGAAACCCTTGTCGTTGCCCCGATTAATACAAAAGTTCTACCAGATAAGAGCGCTCCTAGCGTTGCCGCTGCCGAACCCTATCTAGAAGTTTTCTCCGAATTTGAGGCCGAAGAAAACGCCCAAGAGATAGATCTTTCCTTCCATCCCAACTATCAAGAACAGGTTAATAATTCTCGTCGTCGCCGTCGTCGTCGTCCCTCGGAACTGTTACTCAAAGAGGAACGGAGCGAAAAAGCCTCTACTAACGGTGTTAACAACGAAATCGAGCCAGAATCAGAACCCCAACGCCTTGAGGAAAAACGAGAACGCCCCGCCCGTCTCTCGAAACGAGGAGAAGATGCCAGCACCGCCAAAAATATCCCCGTCGCCGAACGGGAAAGGGTTTCCGTGGAAATGACCCCGGTAGAACAGGAAGTTTATTCTTTAATGGGCATTTCTCCCCTGATTTTGGTGGATAAGGAGTTTAAAGACCCGAAATCGGTGATTGTTTCCGTGAAACTGCCAGGGGAAAGAGAAGCGGAAAACCCAGAAACGCCTGCTGCCACTCCTGAAATATCCTTGACTCCTACCCTAGAAGCCGAGGACACAGCCGCCACCGCCCCAGTAGAGGCGACGGAAACTGGCGAGGAAGCCGAAAATCGTCCCTTAGTGCGCCGTCGTCGTCGTCCCACCACTAGCGAAGTTAGTCAGGAAATCAACCAAGAAGCTAGTGCGCCAGTGACTTTTACGCCCGAACCGATTGCGCCCGAAACTCCAGTTTTTCTCGGCGAAGTCATTCCTTTAGAAACTCCGGTGAGCGCCGAGGTGAAGGAGGAGCCACAAGTAGAGGCCGAAACCACGGTGCTGCGTCGTCGTCGCCGTCGTTCCTCCGCCACTGCCGATGAGTCATGAGCGCAGAACCCTTAATTGCTGGTGTCGATGAAGTGGGGCGCGGGGCTTTATTTGGCCCCGTGGTGGCGGCCGTAGTGGTCACTGTCCCCTCTGGTTTTGCCCGGCTGTGGGAGTTGGGGGTGAAGGATAGTAAGCAACTTAGCCCCCAAAAACGGCAAAAATTGAGCCAGCAAATACAACGGGATTTTGTTTGTCGCATCGGTTATGCTACGGTGAAAGAGATCGATCGCTTGAATATTCTTCATGCCTCCCTACTGGCAATGAGCAGAGCTATCGGGAAATTACCCCTTTCCCCCAGTCTCTGTTTGATCGATGGCAAGCACATTATTAAAGATTTGTCAATCCCCCAAAAGGCGGTAATTCAGGGAGACCAACAATCGCCGGTAATTGCGGCGGCTAGTATCGTGGCCAAAGTCTGGCGCGATGACTTAATTGCTCGTTGGCACGGACGCTATCCCGATTATGGACTCCCTCGTCACAAGGGTTATGGCACTGCTCAACACCTAGAAGCGATTGGCAACCATGGACTTACTTCTCAGCACCGGCTCTCTTTTAGTCCCTGTCAACAAATCCGCGTCAGTCCCCACTCAAGGGCAGAGTGGGGTGGGGATGGCGATTGAGGGGTTTACTCACTGATAACTGATGCCAGGGCCTGACGGGCAATTTTTGTGACGTAGAGGGTGACAGCAACAGTAGCGATAAAACCGATAAGACGAATAGTCCATGATAAAACTGGGTTAGTGGCTGGTGCCGAGGTCCCGATAGTGGCAAGACTGCCCGCTAAAGAGCCAATATAGACATACATTATCGTCCCCGGAATCATGCCCGCGCAACCTAGTAGATAATCTTTCAGAGAAACCCCGGTGACACCATAGGCATAATTGAGCAGAGTAAAGGGAAATATGGGAGATAAACGGGTTAAAAGCACTATTTTTAGGCCTTCTTTCCCCACAGCTTCATCGATAGCTTGAAATTTATTATTACCTTGAATTTTTTCCGCCACCCAACCCCTAGCCAGATAACGTCCCACCAGAAAAGCGGCAGTAGCGCCGATAGTCGCCCCGATAAAGACGTAAAAAGAGCCTAAAACCACGCCAAAAACCACACCAGCCCCTAAAGTCAGGATTGAACCTGGAAAAAAGGCCACAGTAGCTAGAATATAGATAATTATAAACGCGATCGCTCCCACGGCTCCCAAACTATCCACCCAAGTTAAGGCATTAAAAAGAATAGTTTGAGGATTAAAACCGGTGGAGGCACTGGATTCGAGGGCAAAAGCAGGGGGAGTAGTCAGGAAAAAAACAAGGCTAAATGTAGTTAATAACAGTAAATGCCTGATAATCACAGTTTTTCCTAAGGGCAAAAACTTGGAAATAATCATAAAAAGTCCCTATAAGGAATGAAAAAAAAGAGATTGAACCATAGAAGCGAATTAAATAGAACTGGGGCTATTCTACCCCGATTATCATTGTTTAGACCAGAAAGCCAATCCTGAAAATTCCCAGAAAATCCCTCTCTCTCCTGGAAGATAAGACAAGCAACAGCCCGGTAATTTTTGCTGTTTACTTGATAAGCTAGGACGCATCTTAACCGCCTATCCTTAGATTAGCTGAATCTCCCCTAATCCCTTTACTGTTGCCTCTTGCCTCTTGCCTGTTGCCTCTTGCCTCATCTCAATAAGCAATTTAAATGCGCGGGCAGCTTATTACACCTTGCCGTCTCTGGGTAAAAAATGTCACAATTAGAAATAATTAGCATTGGATATAGCAATCAATCTATGAAAATCCTCCCCGAAGTCAAAGTCCCCACCTTCGTGCAAATGGCACAATGGATCATTAATCCCGTAGCTTTTATGGAAAATTCCGCCCGCAAGCATGGCGATATTTTTAGCACAAAAGTGGGTTTAACTGTAGATAATTTTATCTTTGTCAGTAGTCCTTCAGCCCTACAACAGGTTTTAACTAATGACCGTAAAAAATTTTCGGCACCGGGGGAAGCCAATCGGATTATTGCCCCGATTATTGGTGATTATTCCGTCGTCATGTTAGACGGAGATATCCACAAAAAACGTCGTCAGCTTTTATTGCCACCTTTTCACGGGGAAAGAATGCGTTTCTACGGCGATTTAATCCGGGATATTACCCTAAGAGTAATGGCAGAATTGCCACAAAATCAACCTTTTAAGGCCCGTTCAGCGACCACAGCAATCGCTTTACAAGTAATTATGGAGGCAGTTTTTGGAATTAGTCAAGGGGAACGTTATCAAACCTTGAAAAAAATTCTGGCTGAAATGCTCGATATTTTTAACTCTCCGGTGATGGTTTCTTTGTTATTTTTCCCAATTTTGCAGGCTGATTTGGGTGCTTGGAGTCCCTGGGGAAAATACCAGCGTTACCAAGAAAAAATTGATGATATTGTCTATACAGAAATTGCCGAAAGAAAAGCTAATCCTAACCCCAATCGTAGCGATATTTTATCACTACTGATGTCGGCCCTGGATGAAGAAGGCAACCCGATGAGCGATAAGGAATTGCGCGATGAATTAATGACCTTATTATTCGCAGGTCATGAAACCACAGCCACTGCTATGTCTTGGGCGCTCTACTGGACTCATCGCTATCCAGAAATTAAAGAAAAAATTCTCCAAGAAATAGCCACTTTAGGAGATAATCCTAACCCCATTGATATAACTAGATTACCCTATCTTTCGGCGGTTTGTTCGGAAACTTTACGCATTCATCCCGTGGGAATGTTAACTTTTCCGCGAGTAGTGGAAGAACCGGTAGAACTAGATGGTTATCCTTTAGAAAAAGGGACAATTCTTATGGGTTGTATTTATCTAGCTCACCACCGTGAGCAAACTTTCCCCGATTCCCATACTTTTAAACCAGAACGCTTTTTAGAAAAACAATTCACCCCCTACGAATATATGCCTTTTGGTGGTGGGGCGCGTCGTTGTATCGGGGAAGTTTTAGCTATCTACGAGATGAAAATCGCTATCGCCACAATTTTGGCCAATTATCAGTTAACTCTAGTTAATAATACCCCCGAAAAACCCAGTCGCCGCGGTGTCACCCTTGCTCCCTCGCGAGGAGTTCCCATGGTCTTAAAAGGACGACGGGAACCTCTGGTGACTGCCCCCATGCTCGCCGAAATTTCTTAAAAAAACTGACAAAATATTGTACAATCAGAGTTGTGGTATCCCATATCATAACTCTGCTTTTTTGTCAATAAAATTGGGGATAATTATGGTCTTAATTCGTTTAGCTAAATCCTGGCAAATTTCCGAAAATGAAGTTACTTCCGAAAGTGTTTATTTTAACCGTCGTCGCTTTTTACAGGGGTTAATCGGGACAGGAATTGCGGGGAGTTCCCTATTATTAACTTCTTGTGGTAAATCCTCCTCCTCGGAAGCTTTAGAAAAAAGTTTGCAATTACCTAAAATTGAAGGGTTCAGCAAAAATCCGCAGTTTTCAACGGTAAATCGGCCCGTAGTTGCCGAAACTGTAGCGGGGAAATATAACAATTTTTATGAGTTCGGAGGGGGGAAAAATATCTGGTTAAAAGCGCAGAAACTACCGACGAATCCCTGGATGGTAGAAGTGGGAGGATTGGTAAAAAATCCCCAAACCTACGATATAGATACTATTAAAAAAACCTTCCCTCTCGAAGAAAGAATCTATCGTTTTCGTTGTGTGGAAGCTTGGTCAATGGTGTTACCTTGGCTGGGTTTTCCCATGAGTGCTTTAATTGCGGCAGTGGAACCAAAACCAGAAGCAAAATTCGTCCGTTTTACCTCCTTTTATGAACCGGAAATTACCCAGGGGCCAGGATTACATTTAGGAGCCTTACCCTGGCCCTATGCAGAAGGTTTAAGAATTGAAGAAATGGCCAACGAATTAGCTTTCTTTGCTGTGGGAATTTTCGGACATGATTTACCAAAACAACACGGCGCACCCTTGCGAATGGTTATTCCTTGGAAATACGGTTTTAAAGGGGCAAAATCGATAGTAAAAATTGAATTTACCGCCAAACAACCCGCCACCTACTGGAACACAATTGACGCTCACGAATACGATTTTGAGGCTAATGTCAACCCCAGTAAACCCCATCCCCGTTGGTCGCAAGCAACGGAGAAATTTATCGGCAGTAGAAGTGATTTATCTTGGGAAATTATCGAAACTCTGCCCTATAATGGCTACGGTGAATATGTGGCTAGTTTGTATAGTTGATTTTGATGATTACCCTCGTTTTATTCAGTTTAACTAAGTATCTATGGACAATAAAACTCTGTACGAACAAGACTTTTATCTCTGGATTAGAACTACTATTAATCAACTGCAAGCCAGACAGTTTGAGCGGGTAGATTTAGAGAATTTACTAGAGGAGTTAGCAAGTATGGGAAGGAGTGAAAAGCGCAAAATCGAAAATCTTTTGATTCAATTACTGGTACATTTGCTGAAACTAACCTACTGGACAGGAGAAAAATCTAGAAATGAGGGTCACTGGAAGGGAGAAATTCTCAACTTTCGCCGACAAATAATCGAAGAAATTAAAGATAGCCCTAGTTTGAAACCCTATATTCTAGAAATCTTTGAGGAATGCTATCAATTTGCTAGAAAAGAGGCTCAAGTTAGAACTCAATTACCTCTTGATACTTTCCCCCCTATTCCCATTGGTTCCCTTGAACAAATTCTCGATGAAGATTGGTTTCCCACTAATAACCACGAGTAATATATAGAGGTAAATTATGGATAATAAAACCCAGTACGAAGAAGACTTTTATCTCTGGATTAGAACTACTATTAATCAACTGCAAGCCAGACAGTTTGAGCGGGTAGATTTAGAGAATTTACTGGAGGAATTAGCAAGTATGGGAAGGAGTGAAAAGCGCACAATTAAAAATCTGTTAACCCGATTATTAGAACATTTACTTAAGCTCAAATATTGGGCGGCAGAAAGAGAGAGAAACGAAGGTCACTGGAAGGGAGAGATTAGAACTTTTCGTCTCGATATATTAGATGAACTTAAAGATAGTCCTAGTCTGAAACCCTATCTTTTAGAAATTTTCGATGAATGTTATCTTTCGGCCCGAAAAAATGCCAGTGATCGCTCTCAATTACCCCTCGATACTTTCCCCGCTATTCCCATTGGTTCCCTTGAACAAATTCTCGATGAAGATTGGTTTCCTGCGGGCGATAATCTGGAAATATAGCCATCAGTTAGACTGCTCCATACTGCTCTAACAAAAAACAACTATCTCCCGATAGCGATCGCAAAAGGTCGAATAATTGTAAATTGTTGTCAAGGGGTGCGGTCAGATATAGTAATCATCGCTAGAATGAGCCTAATTGTCAGAAATTTAGTTAAACAAGGTTTTTGGCAATATGCTAATCTGGCTAACACGCTTTTGGGCGTGATATAGGGGAAACTTCTTGTGATCACGCTTAAATGGGGTAATATGCCGAAAGTTGACCCATATTGTTACTTTCAAGAGTGTTATACGGAAAGTTTCTCTATAATTAATAGTTAGGTGAACCTTCCCACTAAAGCTAAACCCCTTGATCTGCCGTATCAGAAAATCAGTGAAACAGCGCAAAGTCATATTAGTGAGATAAATTCGTGGAAAATCCAACTATGAGTATTCAGCAAACTAATTCTCGACAATTCAAATTTAGGCAACCTTTATGCGGTGCTTTTATCATTTTTGGCTTTGTTTCATTTATTCCGTTACTGGGAGCTTTCTTATCAGGGAATGGTTTTAGGTTGACATGCCAAAGAGCAAAGTTATATGAAGGAACGTGCGAAATAGCTATAGGATCATTCTTTAAACGAGAAAGAGTCTCATTTGAATTATCTGCACTGTCCATGTCCAAGACAGAAAAATCAAGTAGCCGAGATAGCGAATCGGGAGAATACTGTCACTTGCCGACTGTAGTAGTAAAGCAAGATGCTTCCCTTAGAGTTTTTACCATGATACCGGGTATTTGTTCTGAGCTTGAAGCAAATAGAGTTGTCCGTGAAATTAATTACTTTATTTCAACTCCCACAGAAGACCAGCTTGATATTCACCGAGGAAGCTGGAAAGAAGTTTTATTGTACTCCAGCCCATTTTTGTTAATGGGGTTGTTAATGTCAGCTTTAGTAGCGCGTGATAGCTTCTCAGTCTGTATATTCGATCTCGATCGTAACTGTTTTACAATCACTCGCAAGAGGTGGTTCCGCACCACAAATATAGAGGAGTTTCCTCTATCTGCAATTGAATCGATCGATCTTGAAACTCAAGATAATGGTATGTCAATAGAACATAAGGTTATTATAAAACTGAACTCTGGCAAAGAAATTGCATTACCTCATGGTAATTGTAGCAACCAAAAATTAGTTTCTGATCTGCGACAATTTCTAAATTTTGGATAATCTTTATAAAATGCTTACAAAACACCTAATAAGGGCTTGCAGCGGAACAGAGCAATGCGTTAGGGTATGATCCAAAGTGTACTACCTACTGTCCGCTGAAGGGTAATGATTCGGTAGTAGTGGCGTAGCTCTCTTGCTTACCTGGTATGAATTGTGTTAAATATTTATTAATAAAAATAATTGGCTCGAATCAGCTGTAGGGTGCGTTCCCTAATGCAACTTCTACTGCTCCAGCGATCGATTTTGGGGAACGCACCATGCCCATTGATTGAAGCTGTGGTCTAAATTTGATCGCCGATCTTGTAGTACGGGGCCTGGTGATGCTCACACAAATGATACTGAATTGCCAGATATTGGAGTTCACTACTGGCTAGATGCAGGAACGAGGCTGAAATACATTTTGAAAGTCTGGGTCGAGGATTAAAGAGCTTGCGAATTAGTAGTCAGGGTGGGCGTTTGCTCACCTTGCTTTTTCATGCGGTAATATGGAATGAGATGGTGAAAGACTGAGACTATAGCTATGACGCTCGCATCTAATGGAAAAACCGCTATCATTCGTACAGAGCGGGGACTGACGATCGCAGGAACCCGCATCACCCTCTACGATGTGATGGATTATGTGACTGCTCAATATCCACCTAAGTTCATTCAGGGATTATTTGATCTGACGGAAGAGCAAATTAACACTGCCCTGGCTTATATTGAGGCTCATCGTGCGGATGTAGAGGCTGAGTACCAGCAAGTTCTCAAAGAAGCTGAAGAACTCCGACAATATTATGAAGAGCAAAATCGTGAGCGAGTTGCCCGTATTGCTGCGCAACCACCTAAGCCAGGCTCCGAGGCTGCTTGGGAAAAGCTTCGAGTGGCTAAGGCAAAGCGTGAGTCGAAAGTATGATTTTTTTGATTGATCACAATCTCAAAGGTCATGCCTTGGTTTTCTTGGGTGCGATCGCAACTTAGGGCTGGCTTGATATCGTCCCGATGCAGTTCGTCACCTTTGCAGAGATGGATTTGTCGATCAACAGTGATGACAGGACGGTTTGGCGACTTGCTCAAGAGAATCAGATGATTTTGCTTACCGCTAATCGCAGTATGGAAGGGAAAGATTCCCTAGAGCAGGTCCTGCGTGAAGAAAATACCTCAGAGTCATTGCCTGTGATCACCGTTAGCAATGCTGATCGGCTTTTGAATGATTCCGAATATCGAGGTCGGTGTGTTGAAAGTCTTGTTGAAATCGTGCTTGATATTGATACCTATCGAGGTGCAAGACGCATTTTTATTCCGTGACGCGCCGAATGCTAGAGCCGTTGAAGTCTATCTGTAGGGACACGGCATAACGGGGTCTTTATACTAAATCGGTTTTTAATAGCATGATTAACTGCCAATCCAACTTGAAAAACCCGCTCCCTTCTCCCCACTGCTGTGACAAAAAACAACTATCTCCCGATAGCGATCGCTAAAGGTCTAATAATTATAAATTTTTGTCAAGGGGTGCGGTCAGACAGAGGAATCATCGCTAGAATAAGCCTAATTGTCAGAAATTTAGTTAAACAAGGTTTTTGGCAATATGCTAATCTGGCTAACAGGCTTTTGGGCGTGATATAGGGAAAAGTTCTGGCGATTGCGCCTAAATGGAGTGATATACGGAAAGTTTCCACATATTGTTACTTTCAAGAGTGTTATACGGAAAGTTGACCTATAATATGTAGTTGGGCTGCTTCGTTTTTTGGTTGTGGCTGTCCTTGAAGGTGATTTGTTAGAATCACAAAGTTTTCGTTATTGAGATTTTTTATGCAATCCGGTCTCCGCAGTGGAAAGCTTACAAAATGGAAAGATGAGCGTGGATTTGGTTTTATTCAACCCGTTGATGGGAGTCAGGAAGTTTTTTTGCATATTTCTGAAATTAAAGATGCAACCCGTCGTCCACAAGAAAACGACACGATTTATTACCACTGCATAGTTGACTCAGATGGCAAAGTTCGAGCTTACAACGCATTTATTCTGGGAGCAAGAAACAAGTCAGAACCTTCAAGTAGTCGAACTAAACCCTCTGATGCCATCATTTCAAGCTTTCCGATAGTTGAGTTAGTTCTGTTGTCGCTTCTGCCTTTGTTTGGAGCTATTCGTTTTACATGGACGACACGCAATCCCATTCCACTGATTCTTTATCCCGTAATGAGCTTAGTGACTTACGCTCTATACGCAGATGATAAATCTCGTGCTAAACGAAAGGATTGGCGAACTTCTGAACAAACGCTACATCTGTGTGAACTTGCAGGTGGATGGTTGGGCGGGTTTATTGCCCAGCGAATATTGCGCCATAAAGGTCAGAAAAAGTCTTATCAAGTCACTTTTTGGGCGATCGTGATCATTCATTATGTTGTATGGCTGTTTTGGCTGTTTTCGGGAGGAACGCTATGACGTATTGCGATTCTAAAAGCAGCAGTGCGATGCCGAAGGCACTGCGTAGCAGTACGCCAATCTTGTAGGGTGCGTTCCCTAATGTGACTCCCACTGCTCCAGCGATCGATTTTGGGGAACGCACCATGCCCATGGATTGAAGCTGTGGGTTTAAGTGCGGTGTGGGCTAATCTGGCTAACACGCTTTTGGGCGTGATATAAAGATAGTATGGGTGATGGTTTATCTGATGACAAAGAATGGATATGTGGGGGATGTCTTTCAGGCATTGCTTACGGCGTTGTCAGATCAGAATATGAAGAATGAATTGCGACACAACGAGAGCCTTACTGTTAAAGCGTTTTCAAGTCTGCTCTGATGCGCCATCATCTTCAAACTTGACAACGCCTGGCAAGCATTCAAGCCTGGATGTCTGTCATAGATTTAGAAATTTGGTATCAAGGGGGGAATTCTGGTTTTTTCCTATTTTGTCAAGACCTCGGTAGTTAGGGTATTTTCCGAAAAATAGGGCAGTTTTCAGGCTACCCTAACCAGAAAATTAATCGCCAAAATGGGAGATAATCGCGTCGGCAAATTCGGAACATTTCAGGGGAGGATTAACGGGGGGTTCCATCAGACGCGCTAAATCGTAGGTAACTTGTCGATTAGCGATCGCCGCCGCAATGCCTTTTTTAATCAAATCGGCCGCTTCTTGCCATCCCATGTATTCCAACATCATCACCCCGGAAAGAATCACCGAACCGGGGTTAATTCGGTCTAAACCGGCGTGTTTAGGGGCTGTGCCGTGGGTTGCCTCAAAAATAGCGCAAGTATCGCCAATATTCGCCCCGGGTCCCATCCCTAAACCACCGACGATCGCCGCTGCTGCGTCGGAGAGATAATCGCCATTCAGGTTCATAGTAGCGAGGATCGAGTATTCATCGGGACGGGTTTGGATCTGTTGGAAGATACTATCGGCAATGCGATCGTTAACCATAATTTTATCTTTCCATTGCCCATTGCCGTGGGTTTCCCAGATAGCATCGAGAACACTGGTCACTTCTTGGCAGATTTTGGCTTTTTTCTCGTCCGTAAGGGCATCATAACCCGGTTCTACCATGCGGGCGTTATCTTCGATGGTCAGATCAGGGTTTTTCTCCTTATTACTCAGGATCCATGATTCCATCTCGGTAACGCACACATCCCGGAATTCACTCTTAGCTAATTCATAACCCCAATCCCGGAACGCCCCTTCCGTATATTTCATAATGTTACCCTTGTGGACGAGAGTAACTTGATTTTTCGGTTTCGGTAAAGTCAGCGCTCGTTCGATCGCCCGGCGGACTAATCTTTGGGAACCCGTCTTACTAATCGGTTTGATCCCGATACCCGCATCGAGGGGAATTTGTTTTTTACCGTGTTCGGGAGTGGCGGGAATTAGTTCTGTATTGAGATAATTAATCAGTTTATCGGCGATTTCCGTGCCTTGTTTCCATTCGATGCCGAGATAGATATCCTCGGTATTTTCCCGATAGACGATGACATCGAGTTTTTCCGGGGTTTTATGGGGGGAAGGGGTTCCCGCATAGTAACGACAGGGACGAACACAGGCATAAAGGTCAAAAATTTGCCGCAAAGCCACATTCAGGGAACGAATGCCGCCACCGATGGGAGTGGTCAAGGGACCTTTGATGGCTATACCATATTCTTTAATCGCTGTCAAGGTATCTTGGGGTAGATATTGATAAGTCCCGTAGATTTCGCAAGCTTCATCACCAGCATAGACTTTAAACCAATGGATTTTCCTTTGACCACCGTAGGCTGTGGCGATCGCTGCATCGATAACTTTTGCGGTTGCGGGCCAGATATCGCCCCCCGTACCGTCACCGCGAATGAAGGGAATGATGGGATCGTCGGGAACTAGAGGTTTTCCGTCAGAAAAAGTAATTTTCGAGCCTGTTGTCGGTGGGGTAATTTTTTCGTAGCTGACAGTCATGGGCTTCCAGAAACAGTATTTATCTATACGTTGGCAGTCTAGCGCCGTCAATATCTATACTCAGGCATTTTGGCTAATTTCTTAAAGATTCCCTTACTGGCATCAACTTCGTACCTCACCATTAAGATAACTGCCATAGTTAAGACTCTTTTAAGCTGCCCGCGTATTTAGATTGCTTGTTGAGATGAGGCAAGAGACTTCGCAGGAATTTGATGACACTTTACCTAAAATTGGGCTTTTCTAGGTTCTGTGTGAGCATGGTATAATGGTGACACAGAACAGGAGGTGGGTTATGTGGATAAATTTTGATCAACTCCTCGATTTACCGAATGTAACAGGGGTCAATTATCAAAAAACTGCTCAGACAATTTTCTTAAAGCTCGCTCTTTTAAATGAAACAATTGAATGTCCGAATTGCCATCAAATATATATACTACAAGAGCCGAAACCCCTTATCCATTAATGGATACACTCATTAACTTTTCTTAATGTACCCGTGGAATGGTAGTCATGTATATAATACGAGTCTCAACTTAGTTGGGGTTTAACAACCTTTCTAGATTTTGTTCACAGTTCTCTTTATGGGAGAGCATATTTAATTTTTCAGAAAGATGTAAAGCTCGTTGCCAGTGATTAATAGCTGATTTAAGATCATGGGTTTTTTCTTCAAATTCGGCCAAAATAATTAAAGTCTCTAGTTCTACATATCGTTCTCCAATATCGAGGGCAATATCTAAAGCTTGATTAAGATATTGATAGGCTAGATCATCCTTTCGAGTGATACTATAAATTTCTCCTAATCCAGCGCAAGCATGGGCAACACCTGCCACATCTGAAATAGCTAAAGCTCTTTTCTTTTGTTGTTTAAAGTATTTTTCAGACTCCTGAAAATTTGCTTGTTGCCAATAAATTGCGGCTAAATTTCCCAAAGAAAAAATAATTCCTGCTTCATCGGTTATTTGCTCAGATAAATCAAGACTTCTTTGAGTATAATCGATAGCTGTATTCAAATCATTGATTCGCCGGTGTGCTTCTCCTAAATTTCGTAAAGCCGTTGCTTGATAAATAAGATTTTTAATTTTTTCTGCCCATTTTAAGTATTTTTCTAAACAAGGAATAGTCTGGTCAATTTTTCCCTGATAAACATAACAATTACCCAGATTTGAATGGGCAACATTAATAATCTCAAATTTTTCGTCACAATCGGGAATAATCTCGGCTAGATTTAAAACTTCATTCAGTCCTATTTCAGCGCTTAAATATTCCCCTTTTATTCCATCAATTGTGGCTATATTTCCTTTTCCTCTTGCTTTCCAAAGAGGATTATTTAATTGCTCGGCTAAGGATAAGAGTTTCTCCGCATAATTTTTTGCTTGGTCAAATTGTCCTAATTCTCGATACATATAACCGAGTTCACTTAAACAGATAAAATCGGTTTCATTGTCAAGATTTCCTAATAATTCTTTACACAGTTTTATGCCATCTTCATACCGTCCCCAGATGCGTAATTGTTTGTGCAAAGGTAAAGAAGTTGGATCATGAATTTCTAAGGGTAAAGAAAATAAAGATTTAGCTTCTTTGTACCAACCTAATCGACACAGACAGAGAAATGCTTCCACATAACGACTTGCCCGTTCTTGAATAGAGAGCTGCTGTCCCATTTTATCCTTAATATGGCGTTCATAACCAATTAAATGCCAGATAAATGCGCCAAAATGTGCTTTTTCAAAATGACTTCCTGTCGCCCCTAAAATTTCCCCTTTTTGTTTAACTTGAGCGAGTTCTCCAAAAACAGTAAAATCGATACTTGTGAGACGTTCTTTGACTCTTAATTGAGGAGATTGAAAATCATTCATGATTTGGGTTTCCTTCTTTTCTTTGGGTAGATACTAGATGCTTGAAAGCAACATTGCGAATTAAGCTGTGCTGTTTGATATGTGGTTCATATCCCGGTTGTTTTTGAGTTTCTACTAAATAACGGTTAAACAAGGTAAAAAGAGCTAGGTCTAAATCTTGTTCCTCGTATTCTGAAAATAATTGAAGATTTTCAAACCACGCATTTTTAAATTCAAAAGATGAATAAGTGGAGCAATAGATAAGCAATAAATAAGCAGTTTCAAAAGTTTTTTCAAGTCGCTCTATTGTTCTTTCGACTTCCTCCTCTAGCAGTTGTTTTCGTAATTGTTTGGTCATTAAGTTAACTTTGTAATAATCATCAGGATTGGCTTTTTGAGCTTCATCAATCATTTCTCTTAATCGTCGAAATCGGGATTTATTCTCGTCATAATAAGTGCTGATATCTCCATTCAGTCTATCAATAATATCACCGGAAATTAAGCGGATAGCGAGAGGATGTCCCTCATAAAGTTTTCCGATCTCTTTAAGGTAAGCAAGGTTACGTCCATGAAGAATTAATTCGACTTCTGCTTGTTGAAATAAACGTTCAAATAACTGTAAACTTTCCTGCTCTTCTAATCCCATTAATGGCTGAATATGCCAATATTGATCTTGACTAAAAGTTTCAAAATCTTCAGGCTTATCCTGCGAAGTTATCACAATTCGAGTCTGACAATTTTCGGCTTCTAATATCTTTTGAAAAAAGACTCGCCAGAGGGGGTCTTTAAATCGATTACTGCCATCTTGTTTTTCTCCTTGTAAAAGATTTTCCATTGAATCAAACCAAATCAATCGACGATTATTGCTCAGATGATTAACCAGTTGAGTTAATAATTGTTCTGGGTTTTTTGCTTGTTTTGCCGTAACAGGTTCATCGCCACGATTGAGTAAATCAATAGCTGTGCTGATAAAGTTTTGTGCTTCTGATTGCGACTGTTGATCCTCCCGTTGATTAAACCCATCAAAATCAATAGGCAGTTCAGGAGGAAACCCTTCTTGACACAAAGCTAAGGCCAATTTGTAGGCGAGGGCAGTTTTCCCAATACCTGTTATTCCTGTAATTACGACAATGCGACAATCGCCTCTTAGTTTTTCCAGTAAATCACTTTGAAGAGACTCTCGCCCCACCCAAATAGGCTCGATATCTTGAGTCAGTTTTTGCAAAAGATTATCTAGATCTGCGACTTTTGAAGGGTCGATGTTCAAAGCTCGACAAAAGGCGAAAAAACCTTCCGATTGAATGGTTTTACCCCTCAAAAAATGATCTAAAGTCTCTGGTGAGCAGTTGTCGGCGTAATAAGAGTAATAAGTGTGGGCTGGGTCATTTGAAATTTCCTCCCAATTCCCATCGGGTTTGGAAAATTGACTAGCCTCGGTGCATAAGTATTTTCTAGTCCAGCCTTCTTTTTGTTTTTGCGCCCATCGGGTTTTGACTTGCTCAAGTCCCGCTACGGAGAGTTTTAACTTCATTGCTCTCTATTCAATCTACATAAGTTTATTTCTCTATTGTTGATCAATTATCCCCAGAAATTCTCATTTTTTGAAAAACTTTCTCTCAAGGTGACTAAGTACATATCAGCTATTTGCTCAATTATAGGTATAGGAAGCCATTCAAGCTTTCTAATTCTTTCTAATTCCAGCTTCTTTTGCTTTTTGCGCCCAAAAATCATCGTTTTGCTTGCTTCTCCGTAGAAATCTAAGGATTTCTATCGCTTTACTCCCAATGAAGAGAGCCTCATTGCTCGTTGTCCTCTTCTTAAGGGTAGCAAAATGGCTATTTCTCAAATAATCAACCAAACCAATGGTAAACAGTTTATCTCATTATCATCTACATCGGTGCGGCTACTGTCGTCGGATGGAGTTGATGTCAATCACTTATTTAGCGGTCAAATACCAGAGCGTCACTATGAGCAACTTTCTTGTTGGCTTAATTTAAAACCAAACGAGGAAAAGGATTCAACGGCACAAACATTTGAAACGCTAAAGACCACAAATTACACACAAAAAGATCCGCTATTCACTTTAAGGACTGTCCGAAGAATGTTACAGGATAACGGTCTTCTCTTTGTCTATGATATATCCCAAACCCCTGATATTGAGCAATATGTGAAGATTCTGTTTTCTTGTGCTGGATTTATTGTATTAAATAACATTGGCAACTGCTGGATTCTTTGCAAAAGAGCCTTACTTTCTTTTGATGTGCCAAAGGTCAAAGGTTATCTGGTCAAGGAAGCGGAAACACCAGCAGAAATTGAATCCTATTTCTTATTTCTCAAGAATCGCTATCCTGAGTCACAAAATTATCGCAGAGAAATCGACGATTTATTTACTCACCAATCGGTTATTTTTCTAGCCTATCCTGAACAGAATCCCTCTCAGGTAATCGGTGTTGCACGTTATACCTATTCTCTGGCTGAATATGGCTACTATTTGCCTTGTCAACTGGCAACATTTTGTGAAGGAAAACACACAGGAAAGCATTTGATGTTACCCAAAAATGTAACAAGCATCGGAGAAAGTCTCTCTCTGTATGATGAAAAGGGAACTGGCAAAAAAGGAACAAGTTATCTTGTTTATCAGCAACTGATTCGAGCTATCTTGACTTACAAACATGATATTGCTCACACTGAAATTTCCTACACGACTTATCCAAAAGGGGACGAAACCATTGAAGCACTGTATAAAGAACGTTTTGGATTTAAGCACACTCTACACGATAATGAAAAAGTTTGCTTAAAATATGGAACATTTGCCGGTCAATGGTATCTCATTGAACTGGAGCAGTGGATGATTAAGCATCAGTACCACAACGCTGACCAGATTTTTCATAAACACAAGGAAGCGTTTGCGGTGTGAAGTCTAGCTGAATAGGTTTCCGATAAATACTAGATTTTGGGAACTTAAGGTAAATTACCCTGAAAATTGGCTATATCCTTAAGTGTCCCGAAGTCAATCTCAGCTTTAGATGTCATATTCCTTACTCTATAAGGGTTTGAGGCTATTTTAAAATTGATACCAGTTTGGGTAGATTCCCAAATTATTCTCAAGCTATACTGGCATACCAGATGCGGCCTGTTCAGCCGAAACTTAGAAATAAGGGGATGATTGGCTTTTGTCGAATAACCGATAGGTTAGAATTCGCACTTTACCTGAATAAATTGTATGGTTTTGGTGTATTATGTATCAACAACAAGTTCAACTTTTGGGAAATCCTTTAACGCTTAAAGTCAGCAATCCAGATGTTAATCAGTCCTGTAATATTATTGGAATTGATAACAATGGAGAAGGGAAATCTTTATACGTCTATAATGTCGTAGCGGATGCGTTAGAATCTAATAAACGCAATATTGAAGACTTAATCAAAGAATATGAAAGACGGACAAATATTGCTTTTAAAGTTTTGATTGCGCTATCCGATGGCGTTATTTGGGTACTAACCACTGTTATGAGTATCTTTACCTCTATCTTCGGAGGAGTTGGTGGTGCTGGAATTTATGGCATCATGTTTGTCTTAATTATCCTTGCTTTGTTGGCAATAGCATGGATTTACGCTTTAATGGTAATTCTACCTCTTATGGCAATTTCTTATGGTACTAGACTGTGGTTAGAACAAGTTTCTAAAAAAGCCATAGAACAATTAAGCAGAGACGCAAGAGAGGTGGCGCGTAAATCTTTAAAAGGAACTCAAGATTCCTTACAATTACCTGAAAATAATTCGTAATCTACCTCAAAAATTATCTTTTTTCTAAGCCAATAAGAGGGTTTAATGAACAGTTTCTGGCAAGACTTTTTTACCTTTCGGAAAATGGTTAGCATTACCATTATCAAGTTTCTCTATATCTTAGGCTTGTTTATGATTACCCTAGGAGGTTTAAGTGGACTATTTGTGGAACCTTTAGCAGGAATCGCTACTTTAATTATTGGTAATTTATTCTGGCGAATTTTCTGTGAATCATTGATTCTAGTTTTTAGTATTCACCAAGAATTAGTCAAGCTTAACAGTAAGTAATGTTTTCAGCAATTGACCATCTTGCGAATTGAAAATCATGAAAAAAATTAACTTCATTTTATCTATTTTGATCCTGAGTCAGCTAGGGTTTAGCTTACCACTTAAAGCTCAATCTCGCTGTCAAGCAACCATTAATTCTATTGTCAATGAAATAGAATCTAAAGGAGTTAGAAGGGTGATACTTACAAAAAGGACTGTAACTAATAGGAGAAATCCAACTAATAGAAAAGATGAAATTAGTTTCGTATTAAGCCCTTATAATGAAAGCTATACATCTCTTGATACAAGAAGTGATAGGATTGTTGATAACATCATGAGGTCTCCTGTTTTAATGAAAAGTTATGCCGATAGAATAGTTTCTAATTGTCAAGATATTGCCGTTGTAATGTTCGGGGCTGATCAGACAGATTGGGGAGCAGACTTTGCTATTCAATCTGATGGCAAAACTCGCCCACGAGATTGTATTCCTTCTGGTAGTAATTTAACTGCTAATTGGAATGAAATGTATTGTCATTAAGCTTCTAAAAGTCTTAATTAACCTCAAATATTTCTTTCATTAATTTAGCAAAAAATATGAAAATTACTCATTTATTTTTTATCACCTGTCTTGTCAGTTTAACCAGCTTAGTCTTACCAGTAAACGCTCAAACATGGCGTCGTCATCAAGAAAATAACTATCGTAATGTGGTAGCTATTGTTAAACCTCATCGGAGTGGATATTGTAGCAATCATTTTATTCGACAAGATGGCAGGGTTTATGACGCAAGGAAGGGGACTCGTGGAAGTTATTTAATTGTTGATCAAGTCGTCTCATTGACAGGTGTTATTAACACCAATAATAGAGGTGATAAAATTTGGCAAGTTTTCTATCAACCCTCACGCACAACCATGTGGTTACATGACTGTGATTTATCTATTCCTCAACTCGTTGATTAATTAACAATAACCCAGAGGTTTAAACATGAAAACAATTCAAAATTCAATTGCTCGTATGATTGCTAATAGAGAGCAAATTTGGCAACAATATGATCGGGCTGATTCTAATCGAAAAGACCTAAGTAAACGCTTTGCTAAATATTATAGTAATCCAAGTCAAGTTACGACTATTTCCCCTTTAACTTCTCAACAATTACCCCCGGCTGAAATTGAAGCTTGTCTGGATAAATTAGAAGAAACAGACCGTAAAATTAACCAAGAACAGTCTAACATAGAATCTCATAAAAATGAGATAGAGTCTTTAAAAATTAAAGCTCGTAACCTAATCATCGGGCTAATCATTGGGCTGAGTGTGGGGGGTTCTTTCTTGTTGTTCACTTTATTTATCTTTACTAACAATAACTCCTCTGATGACTCTAATTCTTCTCAACTGTATCAGTTAAATACTCAAAAAAATGTTTTAAAATTATCTAAACAAGGAGAATAATGCTTATGTTTTGGCAACAACAAATTGAAGGGTTAAACCAAAAAATTGAACAAAGTAGTCAACGCATAACCGACTATTTAGGGTTTTGTGCTTCTTTGTTCAATCATGGTAAATTAAACGGCGAACAATTACCTAATTATTTTGGAAAATTTCTCCAAGATAGCTATCTATCGACTCAATCTTATTTAGAACAGCAACCATTAGAAATAATAGGAAGTTGGCAAGATTATCGTTGGGAAAATTGGAACATTAACGATAATTTATTATCCTCATTAGAGCATACAGAATTAATTCGTATTGGTCAATTAGTTGAACAAAGATCGAGTAATAACACTTTTTGTGTTCCCGAATTTGCTCCCTTTATTGGTGGGAATAAAACTATTATTATTCGCTGTAGCAATAATACCCGTAATACGGGACTAGAATTACTGCAATCTCTTGTGATTCGTACCGCTATTTTACTTCCTTATCAAATACGTTATACCTTCTGTGATCCCGTTAATAATGGGGGTGCATTTTTAATGCGTCGTTCCCTTCCTGAGGCTTTGATTAGAGAAAATAGTGGCGAAGTTTATCGAGATTTATTAGAAGTAACTCAAGATATTCGTCGCGTCAAAGAAACCTATTTAGATCCTCAGTCTCCTGCCTTACATTTACTCCCCCCAGATATTCGAGTCAATGAAAGATTTGAGGGGATTTTTGTCGCAGATTTTCCTAAAAGATATGACCGTAGAGATATTGAAGAATTACAAAAAATTGGTAATAGTGGACCAGAAGCTGGAAGATATGTGTTTATTCACTATAATCAAGATATTGATCTCCCTAGAGATATTAATATGAGTGGGTTTGAAAATGCCTTTTATATTGATCTCAATAAACAGTCAAAGACAGCAACATCTTGTCAACTTCAATTTAAAGCGGATAGTATTCCCGACGCGGATTTACAAAAACAATTACTTGATAAAGTTAAACAAGCTAAACCCCCCGAACGAAAATTAGATTGGGATGATGTAGTAGGAATTGATCCGCAAAATTGGTGGAATTATAGTAGTGAAGAATGGATAACCACACCTATCGGTGGAAGAGGAAGTTCTGATCAATTAAATATTTGGTTTGGTAAAGATAGCGAAGGTCATCAATGCGCTCATGGTATGCTAGGAGCAATGACTGGATCAGGAAAATCTACCCTGTATCATGGGCTTATTTTAGGCTTGGCAACTCGTTATAGTCCCTCAGAATTAAGATTTTATCTCATTGATGGCAAATATGGCGTAGAATTAGCCCCCTATCGCAATTTGCCCCATACCGAAGTAGTTTCCTTACATTCCTCCCCTGAATTATCGCGTAGTGTTTTAACTGAATTAATCGCCGAAAAAGAACGACGTAACGCCTTATTTAAAAGATTAGGGGTGTCAGAATTGGCAGGTTATCGCCGCCTAGGACAACCAGAGGGCAAAATGCCCCGTATTCTTCTAATTATTGATGAATATCAGGAGTTATTTTTTAACGACAAAGAGGATACTGCTTCCAGTCAACTACTGATTTTAGCCCAACAGGGGCGGAGTGCGGGTATTCATATGTTACTCGCTTCCCAAAGGTTTGGGGCTGAAGGAATGCGGAATCAAACGGGAATTTTGGGTAATATTCACCTGAGAATGGGAATGCAGATGTCAAAAACAGAAATTCAAGCCCTGACAGAATTTGGAAAACGAGGAAAACAATTATTAATGACCTGTGATTTGCCTGGAAAAATTGTTATTAATGACCGTAGTGGCGATGATAACTCTAATTATTTTGGGAAAGTGGCATTTATCGAAAAATCTCGCCGAGATATGATCATTAACGCTTTATCTCAAAAAGCTGATCAACTCTCCCCAGAAGATTACACGGAAACAGTGGTCTTTGATGGAGATTCTCAGCCTAATTTAGCAGATAATCCTCAATTACGCCATATTTTAGATTACGGTAAATGGTTAACCTCAGAAGATTGGGAAAAAATCGCCCGTTTACCTTTCTACAAAGGAGGATTAGGCATTTCTGACTGGTTTAGTGCAGAATACCCGGTCTTAACATGGCTAGGACAAGAATTTAGTGTAAGGCAACAGGCAAGGCTGATATTACGCCGTCGTCCAAGTGAAAACGTTCTAGTTATCGGTGGAGACTATAATACAGCCCGTTATGGAATTCTATCGGCTATTTTGACCAGTCTTGCTATTAATGGCAATCTTCAACAAACTCGTTTTGTTGTGGTAGATCGCAGTGTATCTGGTACACAATGGCATTTAGCATTGGAAGAAGTATGTCAGATTATTCTAAAACCTTTGGGCTTTACGACGGCATTTAACCGCGAAAATAGAATTATTACGGCAATTTTGAACAATTTAATTCTTCAACTTGACGAAAGAAACCAACTCAGTGAAGCAGACTTGATGACTCAACCTTCTATTTTCGTCATCATGACGGAATTAGATAGAGTAGATGACTTAAGACGGAGCAATGAGCAGTCTTATAGCCCAGAAAGTCACTTAACTACTCAAATTAAGCGATTATTGAAGGAAGGACCGAGTAAAGGTATTCATCTCATCCTCAGTTTTTCAGGGATCAAAGCTTTCTCTAATGTCCTTGATATTCGGCGAAATTTAGCTTATTTTCGCCATAGAGTCGCTTTACAGATGTCAGAAGATGATTCTTTTACCTTTGTTAGTGATCGCCAAGCCTCACGCTTACAAGCAGATGGAGATGTTCCAATTAAAGCCCTTTATCGGGACATAGATAGCGATCGCACTACTCTTTTTAAACCTTATAGTACGGAATCTACCCCCGAATTTAAGCAACAAATAGAGAAAATTGCTAATAGTTTAATCAAAAGAGCTTAAAGCTTAATTTAACCATGGATGACTCATTTTTACAACTCAAACACTTTCAACAAACCCTCGAACAATTCCATGATCGCGTTCAATCGGCGTGGCGAGAAGTGGAAACCACCTATGAGGATCTTTCTCCCCATTGGCAAGACCAAAAACGACAAAAACATGACGAAATGTGGCTTGATTTGCAAGAAAAGACTAAGAATTATTATAGTCGCCAAATTCCCAGCTATAATGATTTTTTAAACCATAAATTACAAGTATTAGAGAGGTATTTAAACGGTGGATAATTCCCGAAAAACAGCCCTTTTAGCCTATCAAACTGCACTCAATCAATATTATTTGATTTTAAGCGAAGAATTGGAATTTCTCGATACGGCATGGCGATCGCTTGATGAAGTTTTTCAAGGATCAGTCGCCGAAGAATTTACAGGTTTTTGGACAAGAACCTTGGCAGAAATGGAAGATTCAAGGCTAGAAGTTCAGAAGATCCTCAATTTTCTCCAAGAAATCCCCGATAAATCTTAATCATTATGACCATTCAAGATCCGCGTATTCTTATTACCCTTCTCAATGACTTAATTGAAGAACTTAGATACTGGAAAATAACCGCCCGTGAGACGCTTGATCAAATGTCATGGCATCAAAGGCAAAGTGAAGAAAAAGTCAGTCAAGCTCTGTATCATGCTTCAATTATTCAAGATCAGGCTAAAAATGATCAAAAATTAGTTGATCAGGCTAATGATGAAGTTGCTCAATTGTTGTCTAATTGTTATCAAGTTTTAGAAAAAGCTCAACAAAATTTGGCAGCAGCTCAAAATACCCAAAATCAGGCGCAATCAACCCTAAATGATTGGGAATATCAGTTAGGTATTGCAATTGACTGGTTAAGACGGGCAGAAGCCCGATTAGAACTTGCCATAAACGAAAGAGAGCAAGCAGAATTTATTTTAAGCAGTGCAGAATCTGAATTACAAAGCGCACAATCCGCCCTTACCAGTTGCCAAAATTCAGGCTATACTGACAAGGATGGACAATATCATGCGCCCAATTGTTCTGGTCAGCAAGCTAGGGTTAGTCAAGCCCAAAAAAAGGTTCAGGCTGCGATTGCTCGCTTAAATAAAGCCATTGAAGAAGAAAAAGCAGCAAGAGAAGAAGTCGCACGAGCGCAAGCTAGGGTGAATTGTTGTCGAAATGCCGTCGGATATGCCCAAAAAGCCGTCTATCAGGCGAATATTACTTTAAATTATGCCCATAATGCCCTGAGTTTTGCCGAACGTAGTTTAGAAAATGCGAATGCAGCTAGACGGGAAGTTGATAGAGCGCAATTAGAGGCAAGCAATGAGCAGGAAATGGCAGATTTAATGTCTTTAGCCGTAAATAATGCCCGCAATTTCACCGAAGAAGCCCGAAATGATTTCAAAGGAGCGGAAAAGCAAGGAAACTCCGCTCAATGTTTAGAAATTGGGGTAACAAGAGAAATAGAATATCGAGTAGAAAGTCTGATTGAATTCAACCGTCCTTTTCAATTTTAGTGATTTTTGGAGGATAAAAAATGATGGAAGATATTGTTTGGAAGATGCAGCAGCGATCTCGCACTCTGCAAGACTATCGTAAAGATATTCGAGGCCTATGGCAAGATGAGGCTGCCAAAACTCTTAACCGTCGTTATCTTGACCCCCATGAAGATGACGATCAGAAAATGATAGAATTTTTGCAAAAACAGGTACAAGGCTTAGAAAAAACCAATGAGGAGTTGGTTAAAGCCAAAGATTATGCTTTAGAGGCTGAACGCTATTCCCAACAAGTTGAACATTTCTTAGAACGAGAAAAACAGGAAGTTAAACAAGCTTATTATTCTTATGATCGATCTATCGAATATTACGGCTTAACTCAAGCAGAATTACCTAATATTCACAGATTAATTCAACAAGCTAATCGCAGTTGTAACTAAAAAAGATATTTATATTACGAAATTTTATTAAAATAAATGTTTGATAAATATCTATCTTAGACAGAAAAAAAGATGAATAACTAAGAGAATAAAAACAATGTTAAGTTACCAGAATATCAAAACTATTTTTTCTCAGAAATCATTTTTAGCTATTGCAGCTGAAACCTATGAAAGCTATAAAACAGAAACAGGTGGCATTTTTTTAGGAATTAGAAACCCTAATAAATGGTATATTTTAGAAACCTTAGATTCGGGTCTAAATCCTATCTTTCGCCCCGGCTATTTTGAGTATGATAATGCTTATATCAAACACCTGTCTAACAAAATTGCCAGATTTTATCGAGAACCCATAGAAGTTCTTGGACTATGGCATAGACATCCGGGCAGTTTTGATTACTTTTCCTTAACTGATGATACAATTAATAAAAAATATGCTTCTCAACATTCTGAGGGAGCTATTTCTGCTTTAGTTAATTTTGACCCATTTTTTCGATTGACTATGTATCACGTTTCCCTCCCTTCTCAATCTGATTCACGACCCGAATATACTAAGCTTTCTATAGAAATTGGAGATCAATTAATTCCCAAAAATTTGCTAACTATTAAATCTTTATCTGATTATTTATCAATAGTTAATGATTAATTTTCTTCAATCTAGTTACACAAGTATTAACTTTTTTCATACTTAACTTAATTGACGGTGAATAGATTATCAGGCTATAATCCTAAAAAGTGAAATTTCAGACTATGCCTAATCTCAATACCAGTGCTAACGTCAAAAAAAGAATTCTGATCTTCTTAGAAAGACTATTAACTCATGTTAATAAGGAATCAGCAGATCATCAGTATTGGTCGAATCACCTATCTTTCAGGTGGCTTGCAGAAGGTGCATCACATCCTAAGCTAATTATCAATACAACTTTAAAAATATTAACAGATTTTTGTCATGGAATTACTAAGCAAAAGTTAGGGGCTGCCATTACTGTTGAACAGATGAGAAATGACCTTAAGGTTTTACAAGAATGGGAAATACTAACAGATAATAGATACAAACAAGCTAAAGGCGCAGCAAATTTGCACTTTACCCTAAATCTTTGGCATTCATCAACAGAAGAAAATTTGAAAAAATTTGAAGAAGAATGGGATAAGCGTAAATCTCCTAATCTTCAAAACTCATCAATTAAACCAGAAATAAATTATGATAATTTCGGATTAATTCCTGATATTTCTCAGATTTATGGTAGAGAAAAAGAACTAGAATTATTAAAACAAAAGTTTTTTCAAAATAGTCCCCCGTGTAAAATTATCGGAATTTTCGGAATAGCAGGAATCGGAAAAACATCTCTTGTCTGTAAACTGATTGAGCAAATTCAAGAGGAATTTCCTCGTGTTATTTATTGGTCTTTTTTGAATCCTCCTTTACCCCTAGAATTTCTTGAAAATACCAGTAATATTATTTCACAGAATATTAGTTTTAAGACAGAAGATAAATTTAAAATAAAACTGATAAAATTTATCAAGATACTAGCCAAATATCGTTGTTTATTATTTTTAGATAATATTGATGCGATTATTGAGCATGAAAACTATCGAGAATATAGCGAAATTTTACAAGCAATTGGTCAGTCAAAGCACAATAGCTGTTTAATTATAACCAGTCGAAAAATTCCTCAAAAACTTGAATCGTTAGTGGGAAATAAAACTTCAACTTATTTCCGAGAGTTACAAGGACTTGACTATCAAACTGGACGACAAATTTTGGGAGATATTGACACCTTTCATGGTTCAGAGGATGAATGGCAATTTTTAATTCAACAAGTCTGTCACGGCAATCCTTTATTCATCAAATCTATCGCTCATCATATTCAACGAGTTCATCATAATAATCTCTCGGATTTTCTTTTAAAAGGGAATCTTCTGATAGAAAAAGTCGAGTCTATTTTAAATTCTTACTTTCAGCAACTATCTAATTTAGAAAAAGCGATTATTTTTGAGTTAGCGATTAATCGAAATCCAGTTTCTTTGTCGGAACTAGAACATAATATTATCATTGAACCTGACGGTAAAAGTATCCAAGAAGGGATCAGATCATTATCTAGCAAAATTCTGTTAGATAAAAAAGATGACTACTTTACCATACATCCTCTACTGATTGAATATTTCACTCAAAAAATTATTACCATAGCAACCGAAGAAATCAAAACTCAAAAATTCCAATTATTAAGAAGTAACTCCTTGACTAAAACTACTGTTCCTGATTATCTAAGAAAGATTCAAATTAATGTTATTTTACACCCAATAATCAATAACTTAATTCATAACTTTCAAGAAAATAATCTAGAAAGCAAACTAATTGATTGTTTAAAGACATTAAAACATCAACCTTCTGGACAAATTGGGGGCATTGCTGGCAATATTATCAACTTACTTAATATACTGAAAAATGGTCACTTAATCGGCTACGATTTTTCTCATATCTCTATTCGACAAGTCGATTTCTCAAACATTAGACTCAACCAAGTAGATTTTTCCTATTCACAGTTTTTTGACTGTATTTTTCCTCAAACTTGTGGCAGTATTTTATCAATTTCTTGCAGTCAGTTTAATCGCTCTTTTCCAAGAGAAGAGCTTTTAGCAACTGGTGACAGTCATGGGATGATTTACCTCTGGAAAGTCAAACAAGATGGAAAATTAGAATTAAGCAAAAGTTTTCCTGCTCACGGAAGTTGGGTGTGGTCAGTAGCCTTAAATTCTGAGGGACAGTTACTAGCAAGTGGGGGACAAGACGGAATTGTTAAAATTTGGTCTATTACAACAGATATATCTATAAATTGTCATTCTTTGCCCCACCCTTCTCAAAAACATTATGCTCCTATTAGAGCCGTTACTTTTAGTGCTGATAGTCAGTTTTTAGCCACAGGAAGTGAGGACAAAACCATCAAAATATGGTCAGTTGAAACAGGAGAATGTCTCCACACCCTTGAAGGACATCAAGAACGAGTAGGTGGTGTTACCTTTAGTCCAAATGGTCAACTTTTAGCCAGTGGGAGCGCTGATAAAACCATCAAAATATGGTCAGTTGACACGGGAGAATGTCTCCATACTCTTACAGGACACCAAGATTGGGTTTGGCAAGTTGCCTTTAGTTCCGATGGTCAACTTCTAGCCAGTGGAAGTGGCGATAAAACCATTAAAATATGGTCTCTTATAGAAGGAAAATATCAAAATATTGATACTTTAACAGGACACGAAAGCTGGATTTGGTCAGTTGCTTTTAGTCCGGACGGTCAATATATAGCCAGTGGGAGTGAAGATTTTACACTGCGATTATGGTCAGTAAAAACCAGAGAATGTCTTCAATGTTTTAGGGGATATGGCAATCGATTATCATCAATTACTTTCAGTCCCGATAGTCAATATATTTTGAGTGATTCTATAGATCGATCGATCCGATTATGGTCTATCAAAAACCATAAATGTCTTCAACAGATTAATGGTCATACTGACTGGATCTGTTCAGTAGCTTTTAGTCCCGATGGAAAAACATTGATAAGTGGAAGTGGAGATCAAACGATTAGATTATGGTCAGGGGAAAGTGGCAAAGTAATTAAAATTTTACAAGAAAAAGATTATTGGGTTTTATTGCATCAAGTCGCAGTTAGTGCGAATGGTCAACTGATTGCTAGTACCAGTCACGATAACACCATCAAACTTTGGGATATTAGGACAGATGAAAAGTACACTTTTTCCCCAGAACATCAAAAGCGCGTATGGTCGATCGCTTTTAGTCCTAATAGTCAAATGCTGGTAAGTGGTAGTGGAGATAATTCTGTTAAGCTTTGGTCAGTTCCGAGAGGATTTTGTCTTAAAACTTTTGAGGAACATCAGGCCTGGGTATTATCAGTAAATTTTAGTCTTGATGGAAAATTAATAGCAACTGGTAGTGAAGATCGAACTATTAAACTCTGGTCTATTGAAGATGATATGACTCAATCTTTGCGGACTTTTAAAGGTCATCAAGGAAGAATTTGGTCTGTTGTCTTTAGTCCTGACGGTCAGCTATTAGCCAGTTCAAGTGATGATCAAACGGTCAAAGTTTGGCAAGTCAAAGATGGTAGATTAATTAATAGTTTTGAAGGTCATAAGTCTTGGGTATGGTCAGTAGCTTTTAGTCCCGATGGGAAGTTACTAGCAAGTGGGGGGGATGACGCAACAATCCGAATTTGGGATGTTGAAACAGGTGAACTTCATCAACTCCTGTGTGAACATACTAAAAGTGTCAGGTCAGTCTGTTTTAGTCCCAACGGTAAGACATTGGCCAGCGCAGGTGAAGACGAGACGATTAAACTTTGGAACCTAAAAACAGGAGAGTGTCAGAACACTTTACGCTCTCCTAGACTTTATGAACAAACAAATATTAAGGGAGTAGAAGGGTTGAATTATGAAACGAGCAACACCATGAAAATTTTAGGAGCTTTTCTGTCACGTTGAAGAGAGGATAGAAGTTAGTCAAGGGAGTCTCAATGAGAGGTAATCCCGATCTGAAAATCCCTAAAACCCCACATCCCACTTCATAATTCATCATTCATAATTCATCATTCCCATGTAGTCTTAACGGGTTACTCCATCCACCACCGGACGGACATCGCTGCCCTCAAAATAGCCGGGGTTGCCTGTCCAGTTGAAATCCGACACGCGGATGTTGAGTATTCCCAACTGCAGCACTGGGTTATAGCGCAAAATTAAACTATAGGTGCGACGACTCCATTCGAGAAAATATTCTGTACTGATTTCCTTAGCTTGATCGATACTATAAATACTCTGGAAACCCACGCGGATCGGACCATATACCTGTTGAGTTATACCATAGGACATTGTTTGTTGATCAACAAAGCGATCAAAGAAAAAGGGTGATTGTCCGTTAACTAAACCCTGACTAAAACTAATATTAAACCCGGTATAGTCGAAAAAATTGCGGGAAAAACGCCCAAACTGTCCTAATAATCCCACGGTTCCCGTGACGGAATTTTGCGTCTCTCCATTGGTGTAATAACCGGTGACACCAGTGACACCAGTGACAATAGCAATATAGGGTTGAACGGGAAGAGGAGAAAATCTTAACCCTTGGTCGGGGGTCGGTGGTAAAGTAAGGGCAGACCAGAGTAAAAAACTGCGATTGAGGGAGACAGCACCCTGAAAACGGCTTAAATTAGTCACATTATCCGTTGCATTGGCAGCTAAGAGATCACTGCGATCAGTGGGTGCGTTAACATTCTGAACAGAAGCTTGATAACTGAGTCTAATATCCGTATTCGGGACGACAATCACCGGTGAGGTCAAAATTGCCCCAAAACTGCTATTAACCGTCTGAAAACCCAAAGAACCGTTAAAGAGACGCTCGCGATAATTGTACTCCACATTGAGCAGATAGGGATCCTGCAACTGTCCGATCGTCTGTTGAAAGCGAATCTTAGAACGAACACTATTTTCGATCTGTTCCAAATCTAAATTAGAAAAAGAAGCTGTCGCTTGCAAAAACGAGCGCTCACCGAAATTAGTGGCAAAATTGCCCAATAAACCAAAAGCTTTCGGACTAAGGGGCGAAACTTCGCCACCTCCGGGGTTAGCTGAGGGAAAAGCATCGGGATTAAGGACTTTTTGAATTAAATATTGCGGTGTCAACTCAAAAATAGTCTTCGGTGTCTCCAGCAAAGTCAGGGGACTTTCTACGAAAAATCCGCCCCGATCCTCCCCATCATAGCCCGGGGCAATTAAAAAAGGACGACGACGACGGCGATCGAACGTAAGACTATTAATAAAAGTGGGTGCCACTAACCGTTGATCGAAAACCAACTGGGAATTACTCATCCGTAACTCATCGGTAAAGGGGCCGGTACTGCGAAAAGTGGCGGAATTAGCCCGAACTTCCAACTCAGGGGGGGAAAAAGGGTCATTAGTCAAACGCACATTAGTGGCATTCCACACCTTACCATCAAAATTCAAGCGTTCGGCCTGAAAACGGACACGATTAATCGTTCCCCCCGATGGACTACTAATATTCTGTCGATCGCGTCGACTGGGATCCTGTCCCCCGACGACAAATTGAAAACCCTCTCCCGTGGTGATTCTCTGCAAGGGTTGATTTAATGCCAAACGATCGGTTAGGGTTCCAAAAGAACCACCGGCCCCCACATCCGTGGGCAGCGTTTGTCCTAAATCCCTAGCGGTGCTGGGTTGAAAAATCTCCCCATTAGCATTAAATACCACACCGCTATCCTGGACGAAATAATACTCAAAGCGATCGCCGCGCAGGATTTGATCTCCCCGGGTTAGGATCACCTGGCCCTCCGCTACCGCTAACTTTTCGGGAAGATTAATCTGTAAGCGATCGGCCGTTAGTACACTTTGGGCAAAACGTAGGGTGACATTACCCCTAGCGGTGATAATCTGCCGATTTTGGTCAAATTCCTGCTCATCGGCCACTAATTCTAGGGGCTTTTCCCCTTCTGGATTAACTGCATCGGTCTGAGCTAGGCTGTTATTGAGGGAAATCAAGTATTCTTGGCTGGTTTTTTCGCCTTTTTTCCGCACTAATAGCCGAGTTGAGCCATTTTTCTGGTTAAGAGCTTTTTGATTTAATCCTGAAACTATCTCGGTTTCGGGATGAATGGTGACACCAACGGCTGCGGGGGGTGGAGAATTCTGGACAGAAAGGGGTTTTCCTAAAGCTGCCGCATCACCCCCACTGCTAGGTAAAGGTTCTAAGGGAATACCCTGATCGGGAACCAAGGGTTTTACCTCGACGGTTTCCGGGGGTGGAGTGACGGTGAGGGGAATAGAAACGCTCTCTTCTGAAGGCTTTTTTGCCTCTAGAGGTGCTGGGGTGACAGGGAGAGGAATTACAGACGCAGGAATATTTTCAGCAACTTGGCGCTCCTCCGTTTCCGGTTCAGCTACAGTATTAATCAGGGCAGGTGGTTCAACAGCTAAGAAAAAAAAAGACATGACTGCACGAGTCGGCGATCAAAATAGAGGACGAGCGAACCTCAATGATACTACCATGATCATTATTTCTAGGGAGACAGGGAAAGTTTAATAACTTGTTCCCTGTGCCTCTACCCTAGAACCAGTTTGTTAATTGTCTTCTACTCAAAGTCTTTGCGTCCGGGGTTACGGGTAGGATCGCCAGAAAGGAAGCCAAAGATAAAAAGTAAGACAAAGAAGGAAACAACGATATAAACGGCGATTTTTAGGGTTAACATTACTAAGACGTTCTCCTTAGACTAGATTAATTCAATAACAGGGGTGAGCATACCTTGACCTACTTTACCCTATTTGAGTGATCCCTGAACAGAGAAAAGCGATCGGTCTTCAGTTATCAGTTATCAGTTATCAGTTATCAGTGAGCAGTTATCAGTGAGCGGTGAGCAGATGTGAGTTTTGGCTCTTCTAGGTTCTGTGTGATAAGTTTAACTTACAGAGGATTGATCGATCTTTGTGTCCTTTGTGTCTCTGTGGTTCGTTCCACTCACTGCCCCAAGACTGTATCTTAGAATACATTTTACCCACCAAACCTGGGAGAGCCGAGTTTTTAGTTTACTGATTACTGGGTACTGATCACTGAAAATACAACTAAATAGCCTATTTTTAGCCAATTTATGAATAATATCGGTAAATTATATGTGGTGGGAACGCCGATCGGCAATTTAGACGATCTGACTTTCCGATCCCTGGCAACTCTCAAAAAAGTTGCTCTAATTGCTGCCGAAGATACCAGACACACGGGCAAATTATTACAGCATTTTGATATTCCAACCCCTCAAATTAGTTACCACGAACATAATCGCCTTTCCCGTCTCGATCAGTTATTAAATATTCTCAGCCAAGGTCAGGATATCGCCTTGGTTACTGATGCGGGAATGCCGGGGATTTCTGACCCGGGTTATGAGTTAATTAAAGCTTGTATAGAAGCTCAGATCGAAGTGGTTCCCATCCCCGGAGTAACCGCGGTAATTACCGCTTTAGCGGTGTCGGGATTACCCACGGAAAGATTCTGTTTTGAAGGATTTCTTCCGGGTAAGGAAAAGCTGAGACAAGAGCGCTTAGAGGGTTTAAAAACTGAAACGAGAACGATGGTTTTTTATGAAGCACCCCACAAACTTATTAAGACTTTGGAGGATTTACGCGAAACTTTCGGATCAACGAGAAAGATAGTTTTAGGTCGGGAATTAACCAAGCTTTACGAAGAAATTTGGCGAGGAACTATCGCCGAGGCGATTAATTTATATCGGGAGAAAAAAACTCCTAAAGGGGAATTTACAATCGTAGTTATGGGCAAAGATCAGTCCGATAATATCCAATTATCCGAGGAGGAATTAAAACGGGAATTAAAACAAATTATAGAACGGGGAGTTAGTCGATCGCAAGCCAGCAGACAATTAGCACAGGTTACTAATTTATCCCGCAGTCGTTTATACAAATTGGCCCTAGAAATTTGATGATTATCAATTTTTATTCCCACCGCTAACCCTTGATTATTTAGCCGATTGAATTAACAAAATTCCCCCAGCAGTTAATCCTAAAATATTGGGCAACCAAGCGGCCATCAAGGGGGTTAAAACTCCGCCAATGCCTAAGGAACTGGTGACAAAAGATAGGAGATAATAGGAGAAAATTAGGACAATACAAATACCGAAACTGGTGGCTTTATTAGAATTTTGGGGACGTAATCCCAAGGCTGCCCCAATCATCCCAAAAACTAAACAAACAAAGGGTAAAGATATTTTCTGCTCGATTTGAACCTGTAATTTTCTAATTTTGGTGGGATTGCCGCTTAATTGCAGTATTTTTAGGTATTCCTGCGCTTGTCTCAGGGTCATTTCCGAACCATCTCGCGCCCGAAAAGCTAAATCTAAAGGGGTACGCGGTAGGGCTAATTGTTGATGTTGAAAGCGGACAATATTACGATAGGAACCCTTAGGATCAATTAGATAAATTGTGCCGTTATAAAAATCCCAGATATTTTTTTCAATATTCCAAGAAGCTGATTCTGAGGTAATAATTTGATTAACTTCCGGTTGGGTACGATCGAGAATAGTTAAACCTAACATTTCTTGACCGTTAAATCTTTCGGCATAAAATAACCTTCTTAATACCGTTTGGGGTTCCCCTCCATTCGGTGGCCGCACTTTGCCGTATTCAGGATAAATAATATTATCTTCAATAAAAGATTTGCGATTTGGTCGTAGGGCTTTGGTCATGGTAGCATTAGCTTCATAACTGGCAGCTGGAGCCACATAATCGTTAAAAACGTAGGTTAATCCCGTCACTATTAAACTTAGCACAATGGCCGGAATTATTAGGCGATAAACACTAATTCCAATACTTTTCAAAGCAATTAATTCGCTATCACTGGCTAAACGACTGTAGGCCATTAAAGCCGCTAAAAGTATCGACATGGGAAAGGCTAAAACGATAAACTCTGGCATTTTTAATAAGAGAATTTTTAGGGCCAAAGTAAAAGGTAAACCCGATTCGGTAATCCGTCGCACTAAATCAAATAAAGTGCCGATCGCCACTCCCAAAGAAGTGAATAAACCCATACCAAATAGAAAGGGTAATAATAACTCGACAAAAATATAGCGGTCTAAGATGCTAAATCCGGGTATTCTACTTAAATTTCCTTGCCAATTGCCAACTTTCATGATATAATGCAGCGATTTTTTTATTAATAACAATTATCTGAAAAAATTATCACCCAAATAATACTGACGCACCAGAGGATTATTATAAAGTTCTTCGCCACTTCCCGCCGCTAAAATCTGCCCTTCGCGCATAATATAAGCCCGATTAGTGATAGCCAAAGTTTCTCGCACATTGTGATCGGTAATTAAAATTCCCATCTGACGATCCCTTAAACCGGCGATCATCGTTTGAATCTCGGACACAGCGATCGGATCCACCCCGGCGAAGGGTTCATCTAATAATAAAAATCTCGGTCCGTTGACTCCCACCGCTAAAGCGCGGGCTAATTCTGTCCTTCTTCTTTCTCCTCCAGAAACGTAAGCACCTTTAGTGCCAACAATCTTATCGAGGCGAAATTCTTTTAATAAATCATAGAGACGATTTGCCCGTTGGGAAAAGGGAACTCCCGACTGTTCTAGGGCTAACTGAATATTTTCTGATACAGTTAAATAACGAAAAATACTGGCCTGCTGCGTCAGATAGCCAATACCCAGACGCGCCCTTTGATTAAGAGGTAATTTGGTAATTTCTTTTTGATCGAGCCAAACGCGCCCCAGATTCGGTTTAATTAATCCCGTGGCGATATAAAAAGTTGTGGTTTTTCCCGCACCATTTGGTCCTAATAACCCGACAATTTCCCCCGGGGCAACAGTAATACTCACTCGGTTAACCACGAGCCTTTTACCGTAGGATTTATGGATATTTTCTAATACTAAAGTCATCTTTATCCGGTGTGGGGTGTGGGGTGTGGGCTTCGGCCGTGAGCTCAGCCGAACGGGTGTGGGATGTGGGCTTCGGCCGTGAGCTCAGCCGAACGGGTGTGGGGTGTGGGGTGTGGGGAGAATACTGCCTTTTGCCTTTTGCCTTTTGCCTTTTGTCTCCTGTCTCCTGTCTCCTGACTCCTGACTATCACTGCGGGTTAATAATTGGGGCAGCGGGGAGGGAAGGGGAAGGTATGGGCGCGGGTGTCGGAGAAGCAGCCGGTTGGGGGGAAGTTTCGTTATCTTTGACTAAATAAATTGACTCCACCTGCTGACTGGTTTGGGGAGTAGCGATAAATCTACCCTCATCGACAAGATAAGTCATCGTTTCGGCGCGGATACTGTTGCCTTCCTGCAAAACGTAAACGTTACCCGTCATCACTAAACGACGTTCGCGGCTAAAATACTGAGCTTGGGCGGAAGTGGCCTGCATTTTGCGGGCAGGATAGAACACCTGTACGTTACCCCGAGCGGTAATTACCCCCGTTTTTGAGTTTGCCTCCTGAATATCCGATCGCACTGTCATGGCATTACCTGGTACAATATTCTGCTGTGCCTTGACTAGGGGAGAATTGCCCAATCCCATGACTAAGCTAGTAGAAACGAGGGCAACTAGCCATCCCCTGATTTTTGCGGATCTTGCTCTCATAGAAATGTCACCTATAGACGTTTGTACTTACTAACTAATCTAGCTTTTTAGAGAACGGGATGACTTTTGAGGATTTTCGGCAGAGAACAGATAGATCGATCGAGGTGGGCATGAGGATGTTCCTGATTGCTTTTCATCGCTTCTAGCACTGCCGGTAATGCTTGGGGATCGAGATTCTGTAAAAAGTTTAATAGATCCAAACTCTCCCCCACCAAGTGCGTCACGTTGATCCCCTCGTAATCGGGTTGATAGTGTTGTAAACGTCTAACCCCTTCTCCCAAAAGAATTACCGCTCCGCGCCAGTTATTATTTTCTAGATGGTAACAAGCGACAGCAATCTGCAAAATGCCTTGATAAAAGGTTTTTTCAGGCTCTGCGGACTCCATCCACAAAGCCTCTAGGGTATCATGACAAGCATAGAATTGCTGGCGATTAAATTCGTCGATTCCTTGCCCAAAAGCGCTGGCTGTCATTACCCTATACTAATGCCCCTTCATCGATTCGCGGACTTCTTGGATATAGTCGAGGGAAATTACCTGTTCTTCCCCAGCAAACTCGTTATCGGGGGTAATAAATAGCATACAGTGACATTCTTTCCGTTCCCGCATCGGCACACAGGGACAATTCCAGAAAGTATTTTTTACCTCCGCTTCTTTGTCTTCGTAGTGACGACAGGGACATAAAGGAGAGCCTAATTCGTCCTTATGACGCGCTAATCCCTCAATTACTACCGCTGTCACCGAGAGATCGCTACAGAAGTAAGTATTTGTACCTCTAGCGTACTGTTCGGCAAACTTCTTCATCGCCTCAAGACTCTTATCTGTGTCTGTGATCTGGCTCATAGTTATCTGATCCCCTTAGCTTTCTAAAAAAAAACTTTTTACTATCCTATCTCGATCCGCTTCCCCTTGGCCGAAGGGAATTTTTAGAATCTCTTTTGATTTTGCGAGCGATCCCCTTGTTAATCTAATACGATAAAAAGACTCTCTTTGGCCAAAAGCTCGATTTTTTGGCCAGCAAATCGGAATTATGGGGGCAAAGTTCCTCAAAACCTGTCCTTGATTCCTGCAATCCCTGTCCCCTATCACTACCAGAACATGATTTTATCTTTCTTGGAGACAAATAAAATTTCTGACGATAACACGCCTTGGTGGCTGAAAATTACCTCCCTTTCCCCCCACTGTATTTACTATTTTGGTCCCTTTGCTTCTTTTGAGGAAGCACAAGAGCATCAGGGGGGTTATCTACAAGATCTAGAGTCCGAAGGAGCGCAAGGAATCAGTCTTTCGATCGAGCGGAGTAATCCCCATTATTTGACCGTTTTTGACGATGGAAATCAGCATCTAGCTAAAACTTTTGCTTCCCATGCTCGAACCTTTTCTCGCTTTATTTCTTAAGTCTCCCTGTCCTCTTTGTCAACGGCAGAGCGATCGAGAGCTTTGCCGTGATTGTGGGCGACAATTACAGGCCTATCGTCAGAATAACCCGCTTTTTCTCTGGCGTGGTTCTATTCCCCTGTTTATCTGGGGACGCTACGAAGGTAAATTAAAACAGGCGATCGCTACAATGAAATATAATCGCCATCCGGCTCTCGGCTCTTTGCTAGGCAGTTGCATGGGGGAAACTTGGCTGCTGCGTCCTCCCCTCACCGATAAACGTTTGACGGTGATTCCTATCCCTCTCCACCCGGAAAGGTTAAGGGAAAGGGGTTTTAATCAAGCAGAAGTCATTGGCGAGGGTTTTTGCCGTTTAACCGGTTATCCTCTGGCTAGTCGCGGATTAATTCGGATTAAGAACACGGCAGCTTTATTTAGTCTGGCAGCCGAGGAGAGAAAAAAGACGATGCAAGCGGCTTTTCAACTGGGGAAAAATTTACCGAAATCAGTACCGATTCTCTTAATTGACGATATTTATACCACAGGAACCACGATCGAGGAAGCTGTGCAGGTTTTACGCACACAGGGATATCGGGTAGTCGGTGCGATCGCTCTTGCCAGTTCCAAAATTAGCTAAAATGCCCAGACCGATTCCGTCTGGGCATTTTAGAGTTAGATTAAATTAAGTCCGTTTGATCTTGTCGTATTGACTGATGAAAATCAAACCGATAGTGGCAGGGATCAGGACGATAACCGCACCTAAAACAAGGCTCCAGAGAAAGTTAGCTAAAGAGGGTGTCATGATAGATAAATCCTTTGTCATATTTTCAAAGACTTAGTTTTTTATCTTATCACCTTGGGCGAGAAGACCCCCAGTTCCACAGTCAGATAAATGCGATCGCAGGTTATTATAGCGTTTCCTAAGCTAGTGAGGTACACATATTTTTCTTCCCTTTTGACTTTTGCCTTTTGCCTAAAACCCATAACTTTTGTACCTCAGCAGACTGAAAAACGCTATATATGTCTTCAATCGCTGAAAATAAAATCTCCCTTGACTTCTCAAGGAGATAGGGATGTTTGACAATGGGTGATAGTTACAAAAGTTCACACTAGACTGGCAAAGATTTTTATGGCTACTGACGATCGCAAACGGCGCATTCTCGATCATCTCTCCAGAAGTACCACTGGTGCTGACTATATTCCCCAAAAACCGCTGCCAATTGTGGAAACTCCTCCGGTGGCAGCGGAACCCGTGGCAGCGCCGCCGCCAGTAACTCCTTCACCGGAATTAACTGCTAAAGAGCGCAAAAGAAAGATAATGTCCCATCTTTCCATGAGTAGCGAAGATTTTGGCGAAATTACTAGCACTACCCCCCAAGAAAAGCGTAAACGCCAAATTAACGACCATCTGCGCCAAAGCCAAGGATAAATAGTAAGGAGTGAGAATTTGCAACTAGGCATCTTCTAGACTGTTCTCGCTCCCTCATTTTCTGCTGTCGATGGGGATAATGACAGTTGTTGCAAATCAGTTCCTCGCTCTGGCAACAAGGGAATGTTAAAGTTAGTAATGAGTGCTTCGGTGATCGGATGACGTAATTTTTCTGTGGAACCCACATGATAAAAATGCTGTTTAGTATAGATATAAAACTTATCAGCACTCCAATTTTTTTTAATTAAAGGATTGCTTCTAAAATGATTACTGTGCCAAGTGGACAAAATAAACCGACAAGAAATATCCTTTAAAATAGTCACCAAACAATCTTCATCCTCTTCAGACCAAGAGTTAAAATAATCGACGTGTCTCCCTAAATAAGGAGGATCGAGATAGATCAAGTCTGTTTTTTGCCAATCAGATAAAGTCTCTCGAAAGTCAGCAACTTGAAAATTATAATCAGTTTTAATAAGAATATTTTCTAGGGCAATAACTTGATTGACTATTTTGGTAATATATGCTTGAGAAAATCGTTCTGATTTATGACAGTAAGGTACGTTAAACTGTCCCTTACGATTGAATCTCATCACGCCATTAAAACAGGAGCGATTGAGAAATAAAAAATCTAGAGAATTAGGAGCTTGATTAAATCTTTCTCGTACTTGATAATAATAACTTTCTCCCTGCTCCTTAAGAACTTGACCATTTTCTTGCAAAAAAAGCTTCACAGTTTTACTGGTAATAACTTGATTTTTTAGATTATTATAAAACTGGATAATATGAGTATTTGTGTCCGCAAGTAAAGCCTTTTGGGGATTAATATTAAAAGCCACCACCCCTGATCCAGCAAAGGGTTCTATCCAACGCCCAAAGCTCAGATCAGACACAATATTTTTAACATCTTTTACCAATTTAGTTTTAATTCCTTGACACTTAATCGGTGGCACAAGTGGCGTTAACTTCACTAAACACTCTCCTCATCAATAGTAATCTCTATCCACAGCAAACTTAGCTCATGTTGGCTCGTGAATAAAGGTCAAATCAGGGTAAAAAGTTTGTTGAGATAGTAACTCTATCTTTAATTGGTTACATCTAGCAAAATGATCAAATATGGGAAAAAGAAGCAATTTTAGGATTTTGGAGATGATTTTCGTATCAATAGATATAGTATATACTTCTAGGCAGTTTAAATTCAGTACAGCTTATCCCAGAAACCATGGTATCTTGTTAGAACAAATGAACTCAAAAATCTGGCTCTTCTCGGTTCTGTGTGATAAGTTTAACTTATATATATAGGATCGATCAATCTTGGTGTCCTTTGTGTCTTTGTGGTTCGTTCCACCCCCCCGCTAGGAAGAATGTATCTTAGAATACATTTTACCCACCAAACCCAAGAGAGCCAAAATCTCTCGTCACCATTCTTGTCAGAATTATGAGAATTACGTTACATTTAGTTAAGATTTAATTGGCTGCGGGGATTAATCTCGAAAAAATAACGTAAAATCCTTGACAAAAACAGCTAAATGAGTTAAGCAAAAATCTTTATCCTAGAACCACTAAACAAACATGAAACTATCTTGGAAAACGATTTTACTGTGGACATTGCCCGCCCTCGTGGTCGGTTTTTTCCTCTGGCAAGGCACTTTTGCCACCGCCACCAGTAATATCGGCAATAACACCGCCACTACCCGCATGACCTACGGACGCTTTCTAGAATACCTAGACAGTGGTAGGGTTGTTAGCGTCGATCTCTACGAAGGGGGCAGAACTGCGATCGTACAGGCCCTAGATCCGGAACTAGAAAACCGAGTACAACGCCTACGGGTCGATTTACCAGCCAATTCCCCCGATTTAATCGCCCGTTTACGCGATTCTAAAATTAGTTTCGATGCTCACCCGATGCGGAATGACGGCGCTTGGTGGGGATTCCTCGGTAATCTACTTTTCCCCTTTTTGCTGATTGCCGCTCTCTTTTTCCTGTTCCGCCGTTCTAATAATATGCCAGGCGGTCCGGGTCAAGCGATGAGTTTTGGTAAATCAAAAGCCCGTTTCCAGATGGAAGCGAAAACCGGTATCACCTTTGATGATGTGGCGGGAATTGACGAAGCGAAGGAAGAATTACAGGAAGTCGTCACTTTCCTCAAACAACCGGAGAAATTTACCGCCGTCGGTGCCAAAATCCCCAAAGGAGTCCTGTTAGTTGGCCCTCCTGGTACGGGTAAAACCCTGTTGGCTAAAGCGATCGCCGGTGAAGCGGGTGTACCTTTCTTCAGCATTTCCGGTTCGGAATTTGTGGAAATGTTTGTCGGTGTCGGTGCTTCTCGCGTGCGCGACTTGTTCAAAAAAGCCAAGGAAAATGCTCCCTGTTTAATCTTTATCGATGAAATTGACGCAGTAGGTCGTCAACGGGGTGCCGGTATCGGTGGTGGTAACGATGAACGGGAACAAACCCTAAACCAATTATTGACAGAAATGGACGGTTTCGAGGGGAATACGGGAATTATCATCATTGCCGCCACTAACCGCCCCGATGTTCTCGATTCTGCTCTCATGCGTCCGGGCCGTTTTGATCGCCAAGTAACCGTCGATGCGCCCGATTTTAAAGGTCGTTTAGAGATTTTAGACGTTCACGCCCGCAATAAAAAGCTGGCCAACGACGTTTCCATCGAAGCGATCGCCCGTCGCACTCCGGGGTTCAGTGGAGCAGATTTAGCCAATTTACTGAACGAAGCGGCAATTTTAACCGCCCGTCGTCGTAAAGATGCCATTACCCTCCTAGAGATAGATGACGCGGTAGATCGCGTTATCGCCGGTATGGAAGGTACTCCTTTAGTCGATAGCAAGAGCAAGCGCCTAATCGCTTACCATGAAGTGGGCCATGCGATCGTGGGTACGCTCTTAAAAGATCACGATCCCGTCCAGAAAGTGACTCTGATTCCCCGGGGACAGGCCCAGGGTTTAACTTGGTTCACTCCCAACGAAGAACAGGGTTTAACCACGAAAGCGCAGTTAATGGCCCGGATTTCCGGTGCTTTAGGTGGTCGCGCAGCCGAGGAAGAAATCTTCGGCTATGATGAGGTGACTACTGGTGCTGGTGGCGATTTACAGCAAGTTTCTGATATGGCCCGCCAGATGGTGACTCGTTTCGGGATGAGCGATTTGGGTCCTTTGTCCCTAGAAAGTCAAGGGGGTGAAGTGTTCCTCGGTGGCGGTTTGATGACTCGTTCCGAGTATTCTGAGAAGGTCGCTACTCGTATCGATGATCAGGTGCGATCGATCGTGGAACACTGCCATGAAATTTCTCGGCAAATTGTCCGCGATCATCGCGAAGTGATCGATCGAGTGGTGGACCTGCTGATCGAAAAAGAAACGATCAATGGGGAAGAATTCCGGCAAATTGTGGCTGAATACGCCTACGTTCCCGAAAAAGAACAGTTTGTACCACAGTTATAGGTTGATTTCAATCTATATGCGATCGGGTGGGTTAAAGCTCACCCGATTTTTTTATCCTAGTTAGGGTTTGCTGAATAAATGTGAAATGTAGGCAAGGTAAGAGTTTTGTGGCTTTTTTCGCGAAACAGGTGCAAGATTTTGAGAGAATCGTCGTTCAAAACCTTGCGTCTTCATCGGCCCGCGTCCTGTAGGGGCGAAGCATTCGGACAATCACCTATCGGTGAAACCGTAGATTTTCTAACCGAATGCTTCGCCCGTACTTTTTGCCGCAAACCCTAGTTAAGGGTTCAAAAACGACAAAAATAAAGATTAAATGGCATAAAATCTGTAAATAGACCATTTAATTGATTATTATTCTCATTCTTAATTCTCCTGACTACTGACTACTGGCTACTGACTCCTAACCCTAACAATAATTTTTTGATTTTTACAATTAGTCGTCATCGTCATCGTCATCGTCTTTTTTATCCCGTTGATTATCACCGTCTTTTTGCTGGTTTTCCCCGTCTTTATCGCTATCATCGTCTTTTTGCGGCGATTCCACCGTGGTGGGGACGTTTTTCGGTTCTTCGGCTTCTTTTCCTCCCTGACAAGCACCTAAAACCGTAGTCAAGGTTAACAGAATCAGCAAAACTAAGGATTTGATTTTCATGGTCTTTCTCCCCACTCGATCGATAAATATAACAATTTTAAGACTTTTGGGCGGTGGATAGTTTGGCCAATGCCAAGAAAGTGCATTCCCAGACTAAACGGGGTTGAACGTAGGCTAACAGCTGCCGGCGGGTTTTTTCCAAGATTTCTAAAATCGATCGCTCTCGTCGTCGTTGCCAATCCTCATACTGAAGATAACTCACATACCATAATTGGGTTTCCGTGTCAAGATTTTGAGCGATAATTTTGGCTAATTCCAGTGCTTGGGAGAGTTTTAGGGGAAATTTGCCGGAAGATCGCGGTAAATCTTGGGGGAGACTGTCGAGAAATTCTAAAGCGGCGATCGCTTCTCCGGGGCTACCTTGAGCTAAACCGAGAATTGCCGGATAATTGAGAACGCGAGCTTGTCCGTTAGAGCGCAGGACTTGAGCGAGATTTTCTTCCGAAAGACGCTGAAAAGGGATGTGTTGACAGCGAGAAACGAGAGTAGGTAGTAAAGAGGAGGGACTGGGAGCAATCAGGATTAAAGTCGCTTTTCCCGGTTCCTCAAGCGTTTTTAAGAGGGCATTTGCCGCCGATTCCGTCATGGTGTCTGCTTCCTCGATCACCACCACAGAGCGGGCCGATTCGAGGGGAGGACGACTTAAAAAGTTAGTAATCTCGCGAATTTGTTCGATGCGGATTTGCGGGGGAGCTTTACGCTTGAGATTGCTTTCCTGTGCTTCTTTTGCGGTGAGCAGTTTGCCTTGGTGTTGATAAGTGGGTTCAATCCAGAGTAAATCGGGATGATTGCCCCCGAGAAAGCGTTTCAGGATTAATTCTCTTGCTTCCGGCGATCGATCTCTAGTTAATAAGTCTTGACAGAAACATTTTGCTGCCAGATTGCGTCCGATCCCCTTAGCGCCGGCGAATAAGTAAGCGGGAGCGATCGAATTGACTTCAAGCGCTCTTTGTAGTAGTTCAATGGCCTGATTTTGACCGATTAACCTTGACCAATTTATCATCTTTTCCCTGCCATGGCTCGCTATTGCTGTTCCTATTTTGTCGGGATTTCTCCTCATCAGACCGGGTTTTTATACGATGATATATTAAGTTTGGGTGAATTTGAAATCATCAAGCGCCGGACCGATGTCTTGCTTTTATCGGAAGTTCCTAACGATGCTCTCTTTCCCCAGTTAGTGAAAGTGGAATTGTTTATCCATCCTCCCACTAGCTCGGAACTTCAGATCGATTTATTGGTAAAAAATCATGAATTGCCCCTGAGAACTAATAATCGTTGTCGGCGATTTTTTGAATCTATTCACCAGATTATTACCAACAATTATCAAGGTCAATCCCTGACCAGAATTACCGCTTAACCCGATTTGTTCCTGTCCTCGTCAACTGACAAAGACAGGGACAAAATACCATCTTATCACCGTGATTTAACTGGGGTGCTAACTTTTCCTTCCCTATCCTCTAAGAGAATTTGGGTTCTGTCTTGATCATCTTCGACGATGAAAAAATGCTCTTTTTGGTGCTTGATAGATTTATCGAGAAAAAATCGGTAATTGCTTTAATTTTTGCCTTCCTGCGTCGATTTGAGCGGAGGAAATTGACGACGTAAAAGCAGGGAATTACTCACTACCATAACCGAACTAAAAGCCATTAAAGCTGCTGCTAAGGCCGGACTGAAAGCTAGACCCCAACGGGGCAGTAATAAACCACCGGCAATGGGAATAGCAAAGGTATTATAACCCAAAGCCCAAAAAAGATTTTGTCGGATTTTTTGCCATGTGGCCAGACTTAAATGCAGAGATTGCACCACATCCTCCAGGCGATCGCTAATTAAAACGATCCCGGCTGTTTCCATGGCCACCTCCGTGCCACCGGCCAGAGCAATACCGATGTTAGCCTGTCCTAGTGCAGGAGCATCATTGATACCATCCCCGACCATAGCCACGATTTTGCCCTCTTTTGTCTGTAGGTCGGCAATTAAGGCGGATTTTTCGGTGGGGGCAACTTCGGCATAAAATTGGCTAATACCCAAACTATTAGCGATCGCTGTTACCACTTCTTGGCGATCGCCACTGAGTAAAATCACCTCTAAACCGAGTTTTTGCAACTGATTCACGGTTGTTTGAGCATCGGGACGTAATCGATCCTGAAAAGCGATCGCGCCGAGTAATTGTTCTTCCATCCCCAGATAAATCACCGTTTTACCCGCTTGTAAAAGCTCTTGAATCCCCCAGATAGTTTCATCAATTTTAATGCCGTTCTGCGCCAACCATTGCCGATTTCCTAGAACAATTTTCGACCCCTGCACCCTTGCAGAAACTCCCAATCCGGCCACAGTTTGAAAATCTTCCCCCGTCAGGTTAGTAGGGGGAGTAACCGCGTCTAAAATCGCCTGAGCAAGAGGATGATTAGTCCCACTCTCCACTACTGCCGCTAATTGTTGAATTTCCAGGGAATTAAGCTCAGAAAAACTCAAACAATCGGTAATTTCTGGATGACCTTGGCTAAGGGTTCCCGTTTTGTCAAAAACCACCGTTTGCAGTTGCGAGACGGTTTCCAAAACATCGCCCCCTTTAATTAAAATGCCCCGTTCGGCTGCTAAACTGGTTCCCACCAGTAGGGCCGTCGGTGTGGCTAAACCGAGAGCGCAGGGACAAGCGACCACAAGCACAGAAATCGCTAATTTTAGGGACAAAAGTAGGGGAGAAGTGGGTTGAATCATCTCGTGGTGTCCTGTGGTTGACCCTAACACCTCTGGAAAGAGCCTAGTTCCCCAAAAATACCAAAAGAGCAGCACAATTAGGGCAATTATCATCACTCCGTAGGCAAAATAACCCGCTACCCGGTCCGCTATCTTCTGCACCGGGGCCTTGCGAGTTTGGGCTGATTCCACGGCTGCGATAATCTTAGCTAGGGTGGTATCGGTCCCCACCTGACGAGTTTGCACTGCGATCGCACCAGAGAGATTGAAACTGCCAGCAATGACTAGATCTCCCATTTCCTTAACCACCGGCAGCGATTCCCCCGTTAATAAAGCTTCATCTACCGTGGTTCTTCCCTGAATAATCTCCCCATCCACGGGAATTTTTTCCCCGGGTAAGACGCGCACCCATTCCCCGACGCGCAGCTGTTCCACGGGAATGGCCACGCCCACACGGTCATCTGTACTACCAATTAGGTGAGCCACTGCCGGTTGTAGGGAAGTAAGCGCTTCTAAGTCTGCGGCTGCGCGATGACGGGAATGCGCTTCTAGAGTCCGTCCGAGGAGAATAAAACCTAACAGCATGACCGGTTCATCGAAAAAGCACTCTAGACCGAGATTAGGCAAGATAAGAGCCAAACAACTGGCTATATAGGCGCTACCTGTGCCTAAACTAACGAGAGTGTTCATATTTGGCATCCCGTGCCGTAATCCGCGCCAACCATCGATGAAAATATCGCGGCCGGGGAATAAAATGGCTAGGGTTGCTAAAGTCCAGTGAAAAGCAATACTTTGAAGGATGGGGATTTCTGGTCCCCCGATGTGGTGTAAGTGACCAATCAGGGAAAAAACCAGTAAACAACAAGCGATCGCTAATCGGTATAATTGTTGTTGCCGTTCTTTTTGTTGGTTTTGCAGCCGTTGATTTTGTTGAGAAAGGGGAGTCGATGAGCTGCGCGGTTGGGTGGGGAATCCAATCGCGGTTAATTTTGCGGCTAATTGCTCTGGTGCGATCGCATCTGGTTGGTATTCAATCACGGCAATTTCCGTGATTAGGTTAACTTGGGCCGATTTTACCCCTTGATTTTGGCTGAGTTGTCGTTCTACGGCACTCACACAGCCGGCGCATTTCATGCCTTTTACGTCTAGAGTAGCGGTTTTTAGTCCAGTTTCGGCGGCTAGGATCATAGAAAAAGTAGGCAAGGATGGTCTTTACTTCTATCCTAGAAATTCTCGGCCGATTTTTAAACTATTTTGGCCTGTAGGGTTACAGATAGATGAAATTTCATTACAGATAGCTGAAATTTCAGGTAGCCGATCTGGTAGTGGACTGACACAGCTAAAATAGGGCAATAGATAAGCTCAACTGAGGACATCAATCATGGGAAGATGTAGGCGAGATAAAGTTTATCTGACAGTCGCACAACGAGAAAACTTTGAACAAATCAGTGGGGGAGGGTTCATCACAGAGTACGCTAATCGGCATAACACGCTTATCGTAATATTATACGGAAAACTTCTCGCGATCGCTCCATTTGAGCGTAATATACAGAAAGATTCTTTAAAAAATGTGTATTTGGCGTGATATACGGAAAATTTCCGCATAATATATAGTTAGACCGCAAGTTAGAGACAAGGATACTTCCCAATAATGATTTCTTTGTATTGACATACCCCATGACTCAAAAGCTTTTCTTCCTCATCTGCCCTCTGAAGTAACTATCAACCTTTTTTGTCAACCAGTCAGGTTCACGGTATTGCCAGGATTTGCAAAACTTTATACAAGCTAGACACTTATTGCCATGATTGACGACTTTCTACCCGCAAGATTTAGAAGATTGCTTAACAACACGACTAATGTATACGTTGATATACTTGACGAAATAGCACCCTATATTGCCTCTCAAGTTCCCTTCGGTGAATCAGCTTGGAAAATATGTAAATCTCTATCTAATTTACAAAGAGCAAAATTAACAAGCTTTTTGTCTGAGTGCGGAAATATAGATATTAAAACTGGAATCGAAATACTTACTGAGGATTTGAGTGCCAACAATATTGAATATGAAATTGTGCAAGCATTAACCAATTTAAAGAAGGGTAGAAACACCTTTTTGAACATTATCGAGAGGGAACATTCTAAATGGGGAATATTTCAGAGTGAGGATATATTGAGAGAGAGCTACACAAAGGCTTTTATGGCAAGTAATTTGATAGCTTTTTGCTATCGACTTTTAAAAGATGAATCTATGGTTAAAGCGGCTCGTGAAAGCTCTATAGTGTACTATTATCATCGCATTTACTATTTTTCAGGCGTTGGAAAACTTACTCGTGAAACGTTGAAAGATGCACGCTTTCGTTTAACAGACAAAGGCATGTTCTGTAGTGAAGAAGCGGTTTCCAAAAGCTATAGGGAAATTCAGCAAGAAGAGGAGGAATTCATTGAGATGCTTGAACAAGTTTTTAACAAGGTTGTAGAACCATCATTGCCTGAAAGCTATGAAGTTAGCTATCATCCGGGAGGTTTAAGTACTCCCGGTGAAAGTTATTACGAAATATCTGTACCTTGGTACCCTCCACTAAGGTTTGAATAATTAGTGCGATCGCCGATCTCGTAGGGTGCGTTAATGAAGTGTAACGTACCGATGATATTTTGCAGGTTTATGCCGACAATTTTATGGGTTGCTCTAGAACCGGAAAATTCTGAATTATCTGTGGGAGTGTAATCCCATAGTAAAGTGCTTTATAAAAGCTCAACAAATTCGTCAACGCTCAAGCCGACTTGCCGAATAATTGCGCGTAAAGTACCTCGATCTAGTTCTTTATGATCTGGTACCGAGACTGTTGTTTTGGGAGCTTCACGTACTAAAATCATGTGACTTCCACGCTGACGCTCTACGGCAAAGCCTATTTGCTCAAGTGCTTTTACACATTCTGCGCCTGAGATAACACGTAATTTACTCATACCAGAATGACCTCAACCGTATCATTGGGAACAGGTTCACCCCGATCCTGTAAAACTTCGATATACAGAGCGATTGCCTCTTCAATATTGGCTAGAGCCTCCTCACGAGTTTTTCCCTGGCTAATACATCCTGGCAAACTAGGAACTTCGACAACAAAGTAACTATCCTCACCAGGATAGAGAAGTACTTTACGGCTGGATTCAGCTTGTGGTTTAACCATAATCATTGCTCGATAACTATTTGGTTGTTTCATTCAAATATTAACATTTTATGTTCTAGAACCAGTGTGATGCCGAAGGCACTGCGTAGCAGCACGCCGCTCTTGTAGGGTGCGTTAACGAAGTGTAACGGTGCGATTCGTTTCTAGGGGAATAAATAGCCTAGAGTGCTGATAAAACAGCATAACTGACAAAAAGGATGTAGGTGAAAGACCTACCCTGTAAGGGACACAGTGACTCCCGACCTGCCCCCAGTGACTGGACTCGGAAATCTAGAGGCTGAAGCGGGGAACAAGGACGCAATCAGAGCCAAAACAGATAGGCGCAAGGAGCGTTAACGGGGAGTATGATCGCCGCTCTTGTAGGGTGTGTTAATGAAATGTAACGCACCTTATCTAATGTTCAAAATTCGTGCGTTACGCTGACGCTAACACAGGCTACTGGACTGACACAGCTAAAATAGGGCAATAGATAAGCTCAACTGAGGACATCAATCATGGGAAGATGTAGGCGAGATAAAGTTTATCTGACAGTCGCACAACGAGAAAACTTTGAACAAATCAGTGGGGAAGGGTTCATAACAGAGTACGCTAATCGGTACAACACGCTTATCGTAATATAATACGGAAAACTTCTCGCGATCGCTCCATTTGAGCGTAGTACACGGAAAGATTCTTAAAAAAATGTGTATTTAGCGTCACATACGAAAACTTTCCGCATAACATATAGTTAGATGCTTAAAGGTATCTAGAGTCATGAATAAGAAATCCAAAGAATATCGACAGCTAATACTGCCTAGCTGCCTGCTTATAGGGCGGCATATGGACTACTTAGAATATTAAGCGTCGTTTCTGTCATGCACGGTGCTTGATTGAGAGTGTGTCAATTAAAGTTGGCTAATTTGTACACTTTTTCTACGTAATTGTGGACAAAAGTTTAACGGATAAAATTGACTTACTGTCATTGACTGCAAGCTGTGACAATCAGTATAAAGGAGGAACTAAAAATGACGTGGGCTTTACAAAAAATCAGCATCCCTGCTCAGGGTAATCAAGTAACTTTGGCTGTTGCTCAGGGTACGGTTGTGTTAACTGATATTGGTCATGGTTCAGTCGTTGGACTTCCCAAAGAAAACTGGGGGGTATTAATCAATTGGCGAACCAAAGCCTGGGTTTTTGGTTATGAGGGTGCCGACGGTTCAACACTTGGATTAAACGTTGACGAGAATGGAAATTTACATCCTAGCGGCGTTGGCACAGTAACTGAAATTAAATATACTGCCTAAGGGCCTTAGGGTAGTGCGATGCCGAAGGCACTGCATAGCAGTACGCCGATCTGGTAGGGTGCGTTAATGAAGTGAACGCACCTTATCTAATGTTCAAAATCCGTGCGTTACGCTAACGCTAACACAGGCTACATCATATTTGATCGCCAAGATTAAGTGCGATCGTTTATCTCCGTAGGCTGGGTTGACGGCAGGAAACCCAGCATTGCTTTTCTCTATCAACACTAACCAAAAGCGCGATCCCACCCAAAACACATCGACCCTTATTAGAAGCGGATAATTTCGATCGTGCATCGCGATCGTTGAAAACAGACATCAAATTCTCGAAAAAAGTTCGTTTGCCCAAGAATTAAGGGTATCTGAGAGGTTTTTGCCCAAGCAAAGGCTAGACGAACAGGTTCCAAATTCCCAATTTGAACATACACAAATAACCCTCGTGCTTCAACCCTTGCAAGATTTCCGGCCAATGGCAAGCGGACAGTTTGTTCCTCCCAAATTGCACCCAATTGCGGCCCGATGTCGTAAGGTAATAGATTGACCGTAGATCCGGTATCCAGCAGGGCATTCGCAGAAACAGAAAGGCCTGCATGACTCAGAGTGATGGGAATCGTGGGTAATGCTTCATCGTCGGAAAGGGGAAATTCGACTGTACTAGGCATGGGTAGATGCCTCTCGGTCATCCTGAATCATATGCATCAGAATATTGGCGGCTTCCGTGGCATCGTAGGGCGACCAAATCGGATACTCTGATGCGGAAAAGATAACCTGTAGTTCAGCATCCGGGATTTGTGCAGCTAGGAGTTTGAAGAGTGATAATTTGTCTGTCTGGCTCAGATTGTTGACCAGAAGAATTAACTCAGTGAGTGACATGGCTTAAACTTCTAGATATGCGAGAATAAATTGATCATAAGCGATCTGTGAGGTACGGTCTAACAATCCCGTTGCACACCGACCGTATCAGGTTGGTCGGTGCTGAGTAACAAGAACCACATCATGTCCAGCATCAATTAGAAATCTCGCAGTGATTGCGTAAACGTCTTGATCGAGAAGAAATTTCATTATTAAGCCGACACGAGTTTAATGTCTTCAGCCGCTACTAAAGCGATAGCATATTGCAGACAAGCACGAATGTCTTCAATTTGTAAATCAGGGTAATAATCCTGAATAATTATACTGAAAGAGAGTCCCTCATTTAGCAACTCAAGAACACTCTGCACAGTGATGCGCGTCCCTTCTATGCAGGGCTTCCCAAAATGAATTTGAGGGTTAACAGAAATTTTATACATTGTTGTCACCTAGTCGTAAGATGCCTTTATTTTAGATCACATTGCACAAAAAAAGCCGTATAACTTGGCCGTTATGCCGACCAGCGAGTCAAGTGCGATCGTTCCGATCGTAGGGTGCGTTAGTGCGATCGCCGATCTGGTAGGGTGCGTTAACGAAGTGAACGCACTAATTCCCTCGCAAACCCTCAAAATAAAGCTCAAATGCGATAGAATGAGGGACAAATAAAATTCAGAAAGTGCTGTGAGGGAAACCGTCTATATTGAAACCAGCATTATTGGCTATCTGACAGCCAGATCGACCCGAAATTTGGTTATTGCTGGGAATATCGAAACGACAAGGGACTGGTGGCAAAATCGCCGTAATGATTTTGTTCTCTATATTTTACAGGTTGTTTTAGATGAAGTCGCTAAGGGAGATACAGAGATTGCTTTGAAAAGGTTAGAAATTGTCAATGAAATGCCTTTGGTTGAACTCAATCAAGCTGTACGCAACTTATCCTCACTGTTTCTTATACGAAGCAACCTTCCTGCCAAAGCTTCTGATGATGCGGTTCACATTGCTGCGGCGACTGTCCACGGGCTAGATTACTTGTTAACATGGAACTGTAAACATATTGCCAACGCTCAAATTCAGAGGAAGTTGGCAGAGCTCAGTCTTGATTTGGGATACGAGTTACCCATAATTTGTACTCCTTACGAACTTTTAGGAGACTATAACGATGTGGCAAGATGACATTTTAGATGAAATTCATAAATTTCGAGAAGAACACGCTAAATCCTTTAACTACGATTTGGATGCAATGTTTGTAGATTGGCAAAAAAGACAAGCAGAAAGTGGCAGGCAGGTAGTCAGCTTACCACCAAAGCAAGGTCTAACAAGTCGTTGGAGCCGACCAAAACAGGATGAACCACAAGAATCTCAAATCTAATCTTGGCGGCTCAACTTAGCCGTTATGCCGACCAGCGAGTCAAGTGCGATCGTTCCGATTGTAGCGATCGCCGATCTTGTAGGGTGCGTTCCCTAATGCGGGATTTTTGAGAACGCACCATGCACATTGATTGAAGCTGTGAGGTTAGGTGCGGTGCTGCTCTTGTGGGCCCAGTTGAGGAATGTTAGCGAAGATTGCCAATGTTTAGGTTAAGATAGAGGGGCAAAAGTTGCCACAGGGTCGCTTCAATGACAGTTCGACAACCCCGCTACAGCAAAGAAGAATTTGCCCGACGTGGACACGAAGTCTATGAGTCTCAGGTACGCTCCCAAATCGAGGAAGGGAATCATGGGAAGATTGTAGCAATAGACATCGAAACAGGGGCTTTTGAAGTGGCTGACGACAGCCTAACAGCTGCTAAACAACTGTTAATACGTTTTCCTGATGCACAAATATTTGGTATTCGCATTGGACATCGTGCCGTCCATCGTTTTGGCTTTCGTTCCCCCAGTGTGTCGCCATGATGATGGGGAGCGTCAATTCGCGCCGAGAAGCAATTATTCAATTCGTAGTGCTAGGCGAAAATCACCAGAGGCAAGCGATTAAAGCAGTTATTGACACTGGTTACACTGGATTTCTCACGTTGCCTTCCGCTATCATTACAACACTAGGATTAACGTGGTATATGCAAGAAGAGGGAATCTTGGGCGATGGAAGCCTCTGTATGTTTAACGTATTTGAGGCAACTGTGATCTGGGATGGTCAGATCAAATCTATTGAAATCAATGAGTCAGAGACAGATCCATTAGTTGGTATGGGTTTACTTGATGGCTATGAGTTGAATATTCAGGGTTTTGCTGGGGGATTAGTGACAATTAAACCTTTGTCATAGTGCGATCACAATCGCCGTAGGGTGCGTTCCCTAATGCAAGTCCTACTGTTCCACCAATAGATTTTTGAGAACGCACCATGCACATTGATTGAAGCTGTCAGTCTAAGTGGGATGACGAAGGCACGGCCTAGCAGTACACTGATTTTGTCGCGTAAGAGGCGGGCTATAATGAACGGTGAACCTGATTGGTCAGAAAAAATTGACCAATATTTGTCTGGTGAAACCATTGACCATTAAGTGGATTCTAAGGAGCTAAGGGAATGACCTGGACGGCAAACCAACAAGCGAAAATTATCCGTACAGAGCGAGGACTAACGATCGCTGGCACGCGCATCACCCTCTATGATGTGATCGATCTCCTAAAAGCTGATTATCCTCCTAAACTGATTCGTGACACATTTAACCTCACGAACGCGCAAATTGACGCAGCTTTGTCCTACATTGAGGCAAACCAAGCTCAGGTCGAGGTTGAATATCAAGAGGTTCTTCAGAATAGGGAAGAAATTCGCCAGTACTGGGAAGATCGTAACCGTGAACGCTTTGCTCGAATTGCAGCAATGCCACATAAACCAGGACAAGAAGCTTTTTGGGCAAAGCTTGAGGAGCAGAGAGCCAGACGTGCCGCACAAAAACAATGACTTTCTTAGTTGACTACAACCTCGACGGTTATGCGCTGATTTTTCTTGGTATATTGGCAAAACGTGGTTGGCTTGAGTTTCAGTCTGTCCAATTTGTCACCTTTAGAGAGGTTGGATTGTCGATGGAAAGTAGCGATCGCGTAGTCTGGCGCTATGCTCAAGAACAGGAGATGATGATTCTTACTGCTAACCGAAATATGAAGGGTGATGATTCCCTTGAGCAGGTTATGCGAGAAGAGAACACAGAGAAATCGTTTCCAGTGTTGACGATTGGAAATCTCGATCGTTTGAGTGAAGCTGAGTATAGAGAGCGCTGCGCTGAACGACTGATCGAAATTGCTGTAGATATTGATAATTACAAGGGGGTTGGTCGGTTATTCATTTCATGATATTGTCGGCTACGCTTAAAAATTAGGGCGATCGCAGTCTTATCGGTGAGATGCACGGCATAACTTAGCCGTTATGCGGCAAGTTTCTGAATAGATCTCAATCGCTGTAGGGTGCGTTCCCTAATGCAGGATTTTTGAGAACGCACCATGCACATTGATTGAAGCTGTCAGTCTAAGTGCGATGCCGAAGGCACTGCATAGCAGTACGCCGATCTGGTAGGGTGCGTTAATAAAATGTAACGCACCTTATCTAATGTTCAAAATTCGTGCGTTACGCTGACGCTAACACACCCTACTGGACTGTCTCAGTGCGATAATGCAAGTCCTACTGCTCCACCAATAGATTTTGGGGAACGCACCATGCACATTGATGGAAGTCGTTAGACCGCTTCAATTTTAGGGTAATAGTTGCTAAGGTCCGCTAACCTCACCGGTGAACCCACCTAGGGAGAGGTTTTTGAGTGCTAAAAAATTATTTCCTCTCCATAAAGACGATAAAATCTCTATTCTGGAAGCATAAAGAGGCTTCAGGCAGATTTAAAGGCGCATTTAAGCCGTATAAATCGAATATTTACACTTTTTTCAGCTAATCAAGCCATTAATAGCTTGATTTATTTGCATATAACCGAACTAAGACAGTATAATTTTTTCTCCAATGTATTGAAATTGTTTTTTATTTCGTATAGAATACAATTCTAGAAAAAATACCTAGCAATCTCCCATAAATAAACAAAGGAGCCGATGACATCGTGATCCCTGATCCTAGATCCCCAAAACCGAAAACCCTCTTACCTTTTATTTCTCTAGCTACGGCTGCCGTCGTCACAACGGGAATCGGACTAACTTTTAGTCCCCTATCGGCATCGAGTAAGCTGCTGGCAAGTCCGGATAAACAGCAAGCTAAACAAAAAACCGTGGAAATCACCCTGGTTTCCTACGCGGTGACTCAATCGGCCTACTCAAAAATCATTCCTCTATTCGTCAACAAATGGAAAAGAGAGAAAAAACAGGATGTGGTGATTAAACAGAGTTATGGCGGCTCTGGGTCCCAAACCCGCGCTGTTATCGACGGATTAGATGCAGATGTGGTAAATTTGGCTATCGGTTCCGATGTGGAACGCTTGCAAAAAGCGGGTTTAGTTAACCCCGGTTGGCAGAAAGAACTCCCCAATAACGCCATCGCCACTCGTTCCGTGGTAGCTTTAGTTACTCGTCAGGGCAATCCCAAAGGAATCCGCAACTGGCCAGATCTAGCCAAATCGGGGATTAAAGTCATTACTGCCAACCCGAAAACCTCTGGGGTGGCCCGGTGGAATTTTCTGGCCCTGTGGGGATCGGTAACTCGGACCGGCGGCAGTGAAGCACAAGCGACCAATTTCGTCCGCAATGTCTATAAAAACGTGCCTGTACTACCCAAAGATGCCCGGGAAGCCAGCGATGTCTTCTTTAAACAGGATCAGGGGGATGTGCTGCTTAACTACGAAAACGAGGTAATTTTGGCCCGTCAAAAAGGAGAAACCGGTTTTTCCTATACTATTCCTCCGGTAAATGTTTCGATCGATCCGCCCGTGGCCGTAGTGGATAAAATAGTTGATAAACGCAAAACCCGGGAAGTAGCGACAGCTTTTGCCCAATTTCTCTTTACTCCGGAAGCGCAGCGGGAATTCGCCAAGGTGGGTTTCCGTCCCGTTAATGCTAATGTGGCTAAAGAGTTTAGTAAACAATACCCAAAAGTGTCGAATCTGTTCCCCTATACGGCGATCGGTAGCTGGGATGCGATCCAGAAAAAATTCTTCGCTGATGGGGCGATTTTTGACCAAATTCAGCGTTAATTAGTAGTAGGCCGTCAGCTGTCAGCTAAGTAAGTGGTTCTGATTAATTGATCCCCCCTTAATCCCCCCTTAATAAGCTATCCCTTATAGGGATCTTTCTTAACAATTTTTGCAGTAAGCACTCCAACCCTTATCCTGACTTGATTTCAGTTTTTTCTTTGTCAGTAAGGGTGTCAACAAGGAATATTACAAATTGTTAACCGAGTCTTGAAA